>NZ_JBRKIS010000065.1:0-25184 GCF_052983315.1 Sinomicrobium endophyticum | reverse complement strand
ACGGATCAAGGAACACATAGATTTCACCGATCATTTGCCAGACAAACGATTGGTAAAAAGGGGGCTACCTTATTAAGCTCCATACTCATAAGTAAAAGCAGCACTATACGTCGTATTTCCAGGGATTATGCAGAGCAACGTGCCAACTATAGATTTTTAAACAACCCAAGAGTGGAAGAACAATCGCTTATATCGGAATGCACCTCTCGCGTAAAAGAGTTAAGTAGAGACCGTGATCTTTTGGTGATCCAGGATGATACGGAATTCAATTTGTCCAAGCATTCCGGGCGATTACAGCCCCGTACAGGCCTTGGCCCCATAAGGAATACTAAGAGTATTGGTTTTTTTCTTCATCCTAGTTTGGTTCTGGATGCCACTATGCTTACTCCTATTGGTTTTTCCCATATCGATATATGGCACCGGGAAGAAGACAACGGAACTCGCCACAGCCGGCAATATCACAAGCTTCCCATAGAAGAGAAAGAATCTTTTAAATGGATTCGATCCAGTGAAGCTTCCAAAGAGAATCTGGCCTATGCAAGATCTATTACGATCATCCAGGATAGGGAAGGTGATATTTATGAGCAATTTGCCAGGATACCGGATACCAAAACTCATCTGTTGGTTCGGGCAGGTTATAACCGTAATATCAAAACGGACACCGAAAAGGTATTTGACCATTTGGCGCAACAAGAGGTTCAGGCGGTTTACACGGTTACCGTAGAAGAAGATTTACATAAAAACAGAAAGGGGCGGGAAGCAAAAATGGAACTCAAGTATAAACAGGTCGAGATTCAACGTCCCAAAAGGGCAGACAAAGCTGCTCCTAAAACACTAAAACTCTACATAGTAGAAGCCAAAGAATCCCAACATACCACACCCAAAGGAGAAGACCCCATTTGTTGGAGACTGTGGACTACTCATACTGTAGAAACCGCCGAACAAGCACAGATCATTGTTGCATGGTATAGCAGTCGCTGGTTCATAGAACAGGTCTTCAGGCTAATGAAAAAGAAAGGGTTTGCTTTAGAGGATAGCGAATTGGAAACCGGATGGGCCATACGCAAACTGGCCATAATGATATTACAAGGGGTTTTGAAATTGTGTCAAATGATGATCGCCTATGGAAAAGAAGAGAGTCAAGCTATAGCTGAAGTATTCGAGGATACAGAAGTAAAGTGTTTGGGAAAACTCAATGAAAAATTACAGGGAAATACCCTTAAAACAAAAAATCCATACCCCAGGGATCAATTAAGTTGGGCCACATGGATTATTGCTCGGTTAGGAGGATGGAATGGTTATAAATCCGAAAGACCACCTGGTCCAATAACCCTAAAAAATGGATTAGACGAATTTAACTCCATTTTTAAAGGATGGTCATTGCTAAATGGAGATGTGTACACACGGTAGTTCAGATGAAGAGGGGTGGACCGCTTGCGGGACGGGGAGTTTTGACCAGCCCGAACTTTGGCGTATACACCCAAACATTTGCGCTGATCCTATGGCCCGGGATGTCAAATCCTCCCCCTGTTGCTGCACTCGGGTACCTCCCTCCTCCTTCGGCGGACAAGATTCATCACAAGGGAGGAGCCTTTTGGGTTTTTTCTTCCCTATTTACTCCGTCTTGTAAAGCAAATGGTCTGTCAGGGTAAAGTTAATTCCGAGATCTTTTTTGAGTTCATACCGGATAAAGAGTTCTCCCCAGTACTTTCCATCCGAAAAATCGGCGATGATCCATCGATGATTGAGCACCTTGATCTTATTGATTTTCATCGGGCCGTCCATGCCGGCATAAGGAACTAACGGGTTATCTCCCCCGGATTCGTTGGTTTCCAAAAGTTTATCCGCGATGTACTGTGACGGATTTTCCAGTGAAAATTCGTCCAGCGCAGATAATGCCTCTTCGTTGTTTTCCAGTGAAAAATACTGAAGGTCCAGTTTATCCAGAAGAATTGTACGGGAAGAATCACGTATCATTTCTCCTTCTTCCTTCAGTTTCTCTATCTCCGTTTCCATCTCTTTAATCCTGTTCTCTTTGGATTCCAGCATTTTCCCGGAGTTTACATAGAGGAACAAAGCCATGAGTATGGCAAACACGAAGAGATACATAAATATCCTGTTTTTCATCAGCTTTACAGTTAGTTATCCGGCACCCGTGGTTCCAAGCACGAATTTGCTTTTCCCACCCGGCCGGTATTGTTTTTACTCATTAATTATCCCGAGGTAGTTCACTATTCCCGGTTTTACTTTTTTCACTTTCCATATCTTCGAGCAACAGGTTCCAGAAGAGACTTTTGTTTTTACTTCTGAATATTCCGAAGTGGCCTATTTTTTCCAATCCGAAACCGGCCGGAACGAGATGTCGTCTTACTATCCCGGTATTTTCGTATTTCCGGGCCAGCCAATGTACAGCTTCTTCAGGAGCATAACTGTCATCCTCTATGCTATACGCAAACAGTTTTCCCCGGATCTTATGAAAAAACAGCGATCCTTCCTCATAATGTCCGAAAAGATAATCGGGGGTTACACACCATTTTCTCCATTCCCGGACCATCCCTTTCGGAAGGTCTTCCATCACCCCTAGTTTTTTACCCGGGAAATATCCGAAAATCTTTGTAACTACGGGAAACAAAAAATACCAGTTCAGGAGCATCCGCAATCTTCCGGCACCTTTCCAGAATTTCCAGTACCCGTTCTGGGCGGCTACAAGCAGTATCCGGCCGGCCAGAACCGAGGAAGGAGCGAGTCCTATTAATTGCCCTCCTATACTGTGCCCTATCAGGACCAGGTTTGTTCCCGGGTATTTTTTTCCAGCAAAACGGATAACTTCCTCCAGGTCGTTCTTAGCCCAGGCCGTAGCCGAAGTGCGAAAGTTTTGTAAGGAACCTTGCCGCGACTCCCCTATGCCCCCATAATCAAAAGTAAAGACGGCATAGCCGTTATTCCGGAGGAAATCGGCAAACTTAAAGTAATACGATTGTTTTACCCCGGTGGCCGGAACTATGACTACAACTCCTTTCGGATGAACTGCACATGCAAATTCTTTTGCGACAATGGTATATCCCGCCGGGGTGGGAAGTTCCCGTGAATCCATTTCCGGTTCCTGTATTTTATTATCCTGTTTTTTCAAAGTTGTGAATTCCTCTTATCCCGTTTACCGGGAAATATCCGGGGTATTAGTATATCACGAAATTCAATCCGGATAGATTTCCCTTCCTACCCCTAAAAGGCAATATCATTTAGTTAAGCAGGTTTATTCATTTCTCATAATCTTTTTACTTCCTTGTTTACTCCCTACCAGGCTCCCCTCTTCATCCCGATAATTATCGGGAGAAGAGGGGTGGACCGCTTGCGGGACGGGGAGTTTTGACCAGCCCGGACTTGGGCGTATATACCCAAATATTTGCGATAATCCCAGGGCCCCGAGTATTAAATTTCCACTTCCAGATTATCGTAAGCCAGAAACACGTTTTCCGGCAATGACCTTTCGACCTCTTCGTGGAATCCCAGCAAATGACTGATATGTGTAAAATAAGCTCTCCCCGGCTTTATTTTTTCGACCATTTTCAGTGCTTCCTCCAGGTTCAGATGCGACGGATGCGCCTTAATACGCAATGCATTAATGACCAGAACCTTTACTCCTTCAACTTTGCGGATTTCCTCTTCGGTTATGGTTTTTACATCGGTGAGGTAAGCAAAATCACCAAAGCGATAGCCGAAAACCTGTAATCGGTTGTGCATCACATTAACCGGGACCACTTTCATTTTACCCAGGGTTACGGGACGCTTATTTACAACCTCAAATTCCTTTACCCCGGGAGCGCCCGGGTATTTATCTTTACCATTTACAAAAATATACGGAAATCTCTGTCTCAGTTCCCCGAGGACCCTCTGGTGTGCATAAATGGGTATATCTCCCTGGCGGAAGAAAAACGGGCGTATATCATCGAGTCCCATCGTATGATCGGCATGCTCGTGCGTAAAAAGGATACCGTCTATCCGCGAAACCCCGGCCCGGAGCATCTGTTGCCGGAAATCCGGACCGCAATCCACCACGTAACGATAATCGTCCCACTCCACCAAAACAGAAACCCGGAGGCGTTTATCTTTGGGGTCATTGCTGAGGCATACCGGGTGGTCACTACCTATTACAGGAATTCCCTGTGAAGTACCTGTCCCTAAAAATGTAATTTTCAAACCTGTTCTTTTTGGTTCATTTCTAAACTTTCCACTTGCATTCTGCAAAATGCTAAGTTACATAAAAAACCTTGTCCAAAAATCGATTGCAAAATCCGAAAGCCCGGTTTTATATGATGATCGTGTAATTTTTCGTTCGGAATTTTATAATTTATTTACCGTAAAACTTAACGAATATTTTTAACTTTGTTCCAAATAAAACGCACACCAGATGACAATTGTTTTAAAGGGCGACAGGCAGATCGAAAATGTACCTTCTACAAAGTCGAAGACACTGAGGATTAATCTGAACGAAGACATTTACGGAACTTTTGCAGAAATAGGAGCCGGCCAGGAAACCGTCCGGAATTTTTTCAGGGCCGGGGGGGCTTCCGGAACTATTGCCAAAGCCATGAGTGCTTATGACAAGGATTTCAGCGATTCCATATATGGCCTGGAAGAAGATGGCAGGTATGTTACTCAATCGCGTCTGAAGAAAATGCTGGATCACGAAACCCGACTGGTGGAAGAGCGTATTTCCAGAAAAAAACATCCCAATAAAATTTTCTTTACCTACGCCAATACCGTAGCTACCATAGATTTCACCAAAAAATACAAAGGCCATGGCTGGGTTGGTATCCGGTTCCAGGCAGATCCGAAGGAAAATTACAACGAGATCATCCTTCACATACGATTTCACCAGACAGACCCGCGGCTACAACAAGAAACTCTTGGTGTTCTGGGAGTTAACCTTATCTACGGCGCTTACTACAAGCACGACAAGCCCAAAAAACTGCTTAAATATCTCTACGACAATATTGAAAAAGACACCCTGGAGATCGATATGATCAATTTTTCCGGGCCGAGATTTGCAAAAGTAGACAACAGGCTGATGAGCCTTCAACTGTTGAAAAACGAAATGACCGAGGCCGTAATGTTCGGACCCGACGGTAACAATATACTCCCCGCTGCCCTGCTTTATAAAAAGAACATACTGGGACTTCGCGGTAGTTACCGCCCGGTGACCAAAGTGAACATGACCATGTACAAAAGGGCATACGAAATGTTTATCAAGGAAAACAAGGTGGACCCTAAAAAAACGGAAGTCATTTTTGAAATAACCCTGTCCAACCTGCGTGCCGAGGGAGAAATTGACGAACAGGACTTTATGGACCGGGCAGAACTGCTCTGTTCCCTCGGGCAAACCGTAATGATATCCAACTTCCAGGAATATTACAAACTGGTGGAATACTTCTCCCGGTATACCAAATACCGCATGGGACTTTCCATGGGTGTGAGCAACCTGGTAGATGTATTTGATGAGAAATACTACCGTCACTTGAGCGGAGGTATCCTGGAAGCTTTCGGTAAATTGTTTTTCAAAGACCTGAGAGTATACCTGTACCCGATGAAAGAACCGAAAACCGGGGAAATCATAACCAGTGATACCCTGAAGGTACATCCCAGAATGAAAGAACTGTACAAGTTCTTTAAATTCAATGGCAAAGTGGTGGATATTACGGACTTTGACCCCAATACGCTCGATATTTATTCGAGAGAAGTACTGAAAATGATAGCCCAAAGCAAGGAAGGCTGGGAAGATATGCTCCCCGAAGGAGTGGCCGACCTCATCAAGGAAAAGCATTTATTCGGTTATGAATCAGAGAAAAACACGGAGGAATACGAGATAAACAACTAAAATACACCACCTGTTTAACATGGCATCATGCAAACGGAACTGAAAAAATACCAACTGGAACTAAAACACACTTTCAGTATCTCCAGGGAATCCCGTGATTTTCAGGATTCGCTTATTGTTTGTTTATCCCTGAATGGAAAAACGGGTTACGGTGAAGCTACATCCAACCCGTATTACCATATTACCACAGATTCCATGATCCATGAGATCCGGGCCATAGAAGACCGCATTGCCGGATTTGACCTTTCTTCTCCCGAAACTTTTCACGATTTTCTCGTCAAAGAAGGACTGAGCAATTTTTCCATATGCGCCCTGGACCTGGCAGCAAATGATCTTTACGGTAAGTTGCAGGGCAAACCCCTGCACGAGATATGGGGCTACAACACGGAAAAATACCCGATAACCAACTACACTATTGGTATCGCCACTATAGAAAAAATGGTGGAGAAAATGGAAGAAAAACCATGGCCTTTATATAAAATAAAACTGGGTACCAATCATGATGTAGCCATTGTAAAGGCACTTCGTGAGCATACGGATGCCACCTTCCGGGTAGATGCCAACTGCGCCTGGACACCGGAAGAAACCATTGAAAATTCGTATAAACTCAAAGAACTGGGGGTAGAATTTATTGAACAACCGCTTAAAGCAGATGACCGGGAAGGCATGAAAATAGTCATGGCGGGATCTGCCCTGCCGGTCATTGCGGATGAGAGTTGTATTGTGGAAAGCGATGTGGAAAAGTGTAAAGACCTTTTTCACGGTATCAATATAAAACTTACCAAATGCGGCGGTCTCACCCCTGCCCGCAGGATGATAGAAAAAGCGAAGTCATCGGGACTGAAAGTCATGGTGGGTTGTATGACCGAATCCACGGTCGGAATCTCAGCCATTGCTCAATTACTCCCGCAACTGGACTATGTAGATATGGACGGGGCCATGCTCCTGAAAAGCGATATAGCTACCGGGGTTGTTATTGAGGCCAACGGAAAAATAATCTTCCCGGAAGAACCCGGATCGGGAATAGCCCTCATAGCGTAATGTTCACTACGGACTCCTTTCCGGGCCGACTGGTATTTTCCGAAGGGAAAAGCTATCGCTATTTCGGGGGGACCGCGTATCTCGGCCTGGCTACCTTGCCGGATTTCCAGGAAATTTTTATACGTAATATTCGCAAATACGGTACGGGTTATGCAGCATCCCGTAAAGCCAATATCCGTATCTCCATCTATGAAAAGGCGGAAGCTGTGATGGCAGACTTAATCGGTAGTGAAGCCGTTCTATCCGTATCTTCGGGCTTTTTGGCCGGACAACTGGCACTACAGGCTTTTAAAGGGGAAGAATATGCTTTTTTCAGCACGGCAGATACCCATCCCGCACTATCTCATCCGCATACCACTATATCTGGTTCTACAGAAAAACTTTTGAAAGACGTTAAAGCATTTGCTTCGTCTTACCCGGATAAGAGTGCTGTGGTTTTGTGCGATTCGATTACTTTAAAAAACAATCTTTATGAAAACCGTTGGTATGAGCAGCTCCCCCTCTCCCGTACCGTATTTATTGCCGATGATTCACACGGTCTCGGTATCCTGGGAGATCACGGCGAAGGGATTTACAGAAAACTGCGAAAAGTACCGTTTCAGGAACTCGTGGTTTGCGGCTCCATAAGTAAAGGTTTCGGTGTACAGGCAGGAACCGTATGTTCTTCTGACCAGGTCATCGGGAAACTATGGGATCTCCCGTTTTTTGCCGGGGCCAGTCCGGCTTCACCGGCAGCTATGGCCACATTTACAGAGGCCATACCTCTGTATGATATACAACGGAAAAAACTGCAAAGCCATATAAAAATGTTTGATCGTTCCGTTTCCGGTACGGATATTTTCAATCACATCAACGGGCACCCGGCATACACTTATAATGACGAAGCCCTTACCCGCTATTTACTGGATAAGGGATTCGTCACCACTTCTTTTCACTACCCGAATACATCCTCTCCCCTGGTACAGCGTATTGTACTTTCTGCTTATCATACGGAGGAGGATATATCCATCTTAGGAAAACATATTCTAAAGTTTTACGGAAACTAAACTACCGGATCGTTAACCCGGGGCAAACGCATTAAAAAAAACTATAACTGCAGCCTGGAACTCCGGTGGCTTCGATACATCCCGAACGGAGTTCGGGACACTCAGCCACCTCGCTTTGTTCTTTGTTTCAAGCCTGGAACCTGGAGCTTGTAACAAAGAAATAACCCCTCCAACTCCATCCCGATATATCGGAACTCCTCAAACCCGAACGATAACACTCTTACCGCTCACCAATTATCGCTCCATTCTTCACCCTCCATACTCCGTGCTTCACGCTTCATGCTCCATGCTTCATGCTCTCTCCCCTCCAACCCCGATCACCCGAAGGGGTTCGGTTAGCGACTAAACCAAACCGGTTCGGCGTATACACATTCCCTTAAATGACGATCAATCGGCACCGGCCGGGTGAGTTTTATATATTGGCTTATCCATGATGTGCAACGGGCTGCGAAATCAAAGACATGCACAGAGCGCGGTTACAATCCGGATACGAGTTCCGTACTTCAAAAAAACAGGCCGTTTAATTCTTCATCCTTCTTGTAAGTATCGGAAGGTCATGAAGCATCCTCTCCTCCATAATAAACCGGAGCGTCTTTATTTTTTAACAATAGTAAAACACTATACTCTCCACAGCTATCCATAGGTTAAAAAGTCTATCGAAAAAAATATCTATAAAAATCGCCTGATTACGGATTCTCGTAATGTAATCACATATTTCCATTGTAACTTTAAATTTTGTTTATTGTTTGGCGGATCAAGAATTTAACCGAAACGAAAGTAAAAATCCCTCTGAGATAAGTAATAATCCCTTAGAGATAAGCTTTTATAAGGCCGAATTAGTAATTTTCAACTTTAACTTCCTCTGCGGAGTTAGTTTTCCTGGTCGTGGGCATAGCCCAAGTATCTTTATGATAGATTTGCCCACGGCCATTTTTATTTAAGAAAATGTTCTTGTAGGGTATCCCGTTCTAATGATCTCTACCTGCCAACATTGCGAGCGTTATTTGCCACGCTAAAGGGCAAAATGTTATAGGATAACCCTTTTAAGCACAATTCTACAATGACATGGAACAAGGCCCTATTCTTATCCGTACAGGGTTTCTGCCGGACGATCTTCCGAACATACGGTATGTGAATCCGGGAACAGCCTTCCGGCAATTGTCCGTACCATATAACAATATAAATCCTGCCCCTACCCAAGGCCGGAAGACCACCTCCATAACCCCAGAGGAATTCCCCAACCTTTAATGCTACATCCAAACCACCTAAACCTACCTTCTTATGTTATTTTCCTTTAATGAAAAACAATGGTATTACATCTCTTATATATTAAGTATGATGTTTTCCGGCAATTTTGATTATCGTCTGAAGCTTTCCGCGAAGAACAATATCTTTAATGATCTTATCAAGATCATAAACCATATGTCACAGCTTATGGCCTTAAAGACCACCGGACAGGAAGGCACGCTTCTCTCTAATGATCTCTATGGTACCATGGCCTTTGTGCTGGACGATGCCTTCTGTATTCTAAAAGCTAACCAGAATGTAGATTTGCACCTTTCCAGGTTTCCGGATAAATTACCCGGAACCCCATTTGCCACACTGCTTTCGCAGCGCAACCAGACCTCCTGGGAATACACCCAACTACAACTTCCTGAAGGTACCCGTTTTCTTTTTACGAATTTGATCTATAGTGTTAACGCCCATGGCGAGCTTCCTTCCCTTTCCTTTTTTTTCCGGTCTCCGGATGATGGATTACTATACCTCACTTCCCATAAACACTCCTTGATCGAGGAAATTCTCGATGAGAAACTCTCCCTGGCCATGAAGGAGGTGGATGATCATATACCTATTCCCCGCAAAACGCAGAACAGCGAAGAAGAACTTATCCATAAAATAGCTACCTACATCCGGGAGCACCTGGAGGAGCCCTGGTCGTCTGTAAAAGGGCTTGCTTCGAAATTTGGTATCAACGAAAAAAAACTGAAACTCGGTTTTCATAAATGGTACAACACCTCTGTCTACCACTATTATATAAATGTGAGAATGGAAGTGGCCATGAAACTTCTTAAAACCACCGACAAATCTATCCAGGAAATAGCCTATAGGACCGGGTATAAAGTCCTGTCCAGTTTCTACCGCTCTTTTAAACAACATTTTGGTTGTACCCCCGGAGAAATACAAGGCAAAAAGTAAGTTCTCTAAATATCATGTTATTTCGCTTAAACACCTCAAAAATGAACGTTATTAGCAAAAACAGCCCGAAATGTCCCGGAATTAAGAATAAAAAGTACGGAATTGCGAATAAAATAGTTCGGAATTAGGAAAGATTACATTCTTTGTTTCCAGAACTTTACCCTAGTTAAAAATCCGATAGCCACGATTAAAATGAAGAAAAGAAGATTTTTGACACATTAGGGTTACTTATTGAGGTGCAGGGATTCAAAGAACAGAGGATACCAGGATACTTTGAATCCCGTACTTCAACAGTAAACTACCGGACCCGGAATCCGTAAGTTCTTATAACAGATTGAAAGTATCTTTTACCACGGATGCACGAATGGTTTTAAAAAATACCCCCTGTAAATAATCCGTGAATTCGTGGCGAAAATTAAAACTAACCAACCTATATATATTGTTTTGGGAGTATGGGAGTTGACGCGTTGTTTGGGGTTTTAAATAACAAATAGTATAAGTAAGTACAATAACGCAAAGGCTCCCGACTCCAAAACTAAGAACTATAAAGAACAACCTAAATCTACCCAAAAGATGAAAAATGTTACTTTAATTATACCCCGTTTTGTGCTGCGACACCGAAATGTATTCATAGAAATCATCTGCTTTCTCTTTATTATCCTGTTTTTATACGCTGCTACCACCAAATTAATGGATTATGAAAAATTCCGTGTACAAATCGGGCAATCACCAATTCTTATTTCCATAGGTGCCTGGATAGCCTGGTTTATACCTGTAACAGAGTTAATTATAGCTGGTATGCTCGTGGTTTCTCGCTTTAGGGAAATAGCTCTCTACGCTTCATTTAGTTTAATGACCATGTTTACCGCTTATATCTATATTATACTTCATTATAGTCCTTTTGTTCCATGCTCTTGCGGTGGTATCCTTGAAAAAATGGGTTGGGAAGAACATTTGGTTTTTAATATCATCTTTGTACTCCTGGCCCTAATAGGGATTCTTATCCTGTCTCAAAAATCAGTCGTTTCTTTAAAACCAACAAGTAAATAGTTAGCGCTAAATCACAATTAATTGTAAAATGAAAAATGCTATTTTTAAAATATCGCTTTGTTTTGTTCTTAGTATAGTAGTAGTAGCCGGACTATTTGCCTGGTCTCTTCAAAAGACTCATGAAGACAATGGTTTTTACAGGTTGTTACCTCCACACCCGGTAACAAAATCCAAAGCCATAGACATAAAATATAATACTTACTATTTTGCAGGAGCAGACCAGGACACTGTATATCTTAGTAACTATACCGCCCCCTTGCACCTATTGAAAGTGAGTCTTCTGGACCTGGATACCACCCATATACAACTGCACGTAGAGAGAGAAGACACCATAAGATTTAGAAGGGATAACCGGATTAAAATTCTTCCTCCCTATTTTTATTATATGGATGGAATAGCCCCAAAGATTATGAGAGGGAAATTAAACCAATGGTATGCCAGCCCGTTTATGTATGACAGTGCTTTTTTCAATGACGCAATTCCTTTTGGGGCAAAATCCATAGCCCTGAAAACTGTGAGTTCTAAAACCGGGGAGCGTACTCTGGGAATGCAATGGGATATTCCTCCACATATCCGGCTAAACCCCGAAATACTGGAAAAGCAAATAGACGGTACTTTTTGCACTGATGGGCAGTTGCTCCACAACCAGGAACGTGCCGAGCTGGTATACATATACTACTACCGCAACCAATTTATGGTTATGGATACTACCATGCAACTCCGCTACCGGGGCAGGACCATAGACACTATATCCCAAGTACGTATTAAGCCTGACTCCTATAGTAAGGGACAAGTAAAAAAACTGGCCTCTCCTTCCTATATGGTTAATCAGGGGGCATATAGTAAAGGGGCATATCTATATGTTATGGCTACCGGAATGGCAAAAAACGACAGTAAGGCTACATTTGAGAGAACATCTACGTTTGATGTATACAGTATGGACAACGGCACTTATGTACTAAGTTTTCAATTGCAGCCCTATGAAAACCATAAAATATCCAAGTTTATGGTAACTGATAATTATTTTGTGGCCATACACGGCTCCCATCTGGTCTTTTATAACATTTACCAGGAGGCATTTCTCAAAAGCACCAATAATAAAGAATACCAAAGTATTTTATCGCGATAGAAACAGGAATGCAAGCCCGAACACCTGTAGAAAAAAGTAGGGCAAAAAGTTAAACCAATTAAATTTTAAAACAATGAAAAAGTTTAAAATCATTTTGCCTTCTTTGGCTTTCGTTTTTGCCATAGCGTTTTCCTTCGCTTCAGTAAAGAGTGTTGATAGCTATGCTCCGTTCTTCATACAATATCCGGATGCCTGTGTTTCCGATGACGTACCTTGTAGTGAGACTGGTAACTTTACCTGTACAGTCCTTTCAACACAGCATGGTATCTTAGGGGTATATGAGCAACAAGATCTTGGTAATCCTACGCTCTGCCAAATAGAGGTCAGAAATATCACGCAAGACCCCGTTAAACAAGTTGATTAAGTGAATATTAATTTTAGAGGCTGCCCGGAAAATTTCGGGTAGTCTCTTTTTTCAATGCTCAGATATTACTATGGCTTAAAAAAGATAATCAGTATCTGCAAAATAATTCAAAATTAGTAGTGATGCATTAATTTTCGGTTACCCCTTGTAAAGTACTAATACAACTACCTTTAAGCCTGTTTTTTGTTTTTTTGATTTGATTTTGTCTCTGTGAACTTTGTGTGAAAACCTTTGTGCTCTCCGTGGTTAAATATCAACCATAAAGTACACTAAGCAGGCCTGTTATTAGAATTTAACGCATTAGTAATAATTCAAAATATAAATTCTTATTACCGGCCTATACTTTTGTCCATATCTTTCCCAAAGACTACGAATTCAAAATAATGTTTATCTGTAAGATATGCATTAATCAAATCTTTGATATCCTGCCTTGATATCTGTTCCAACATCTCAATCGCGGGAGGAAGCCTTTTGCTATCAGGGCTCTTATACATATTGACCAAATGCCTATTGACGGAATAGTTATTATTTCTTTCAAAAAACGAACTTAAAGAACGTTTTGCTGCGTCCATGTCTCCTTCGGACAAACCTTCTCCTTTTAATATTTCAATCACTTCTTTGGCTGCCTCAATCAGCGTATTTACCATTTTCTCGTTGCACTTAAACTCGACACTCATCTTAAAGGCATTCAAGTCGTTATACAATTCATATCCCAAAGCCGGTGCATAAACGTTAGATTGAAATTCTTTATAACGTAATCGTTCATGCATCTTTACTTGTAAGATACGATGCAAAATCATCATGCCAATATCTTCTTTTATACTGTATGTAAATTCCCCGGCAAAAACCAGCCGTAGGTGGGCTCCTAAACTGTTATTATCTCTTACTTTATAAGACTTTGGGCCCTTGGGTATAGCTGCAAAGGATGTTTCTTTTTTTCCTAACTTTGGTGATTGTGCACTGGCAGGTAAAGTACGTAAATAACCGTTTATTAAAGGAATCACTTTATCCATATCAAAATTACCTGTGACAACAAAAGTAAACCCACTTAAATCGGTAAACTGTTCTTTATAAAATTCATATGCCTTTTCAAGCGTTATATCGTTTATATCTTTATCTGTAGGTGTAGGGTAGTTCAAACGATTTTCCAGGATTACGTCTAACGAATCTTTTGCCATATATTTGGCTGGTTTTATAGAATTTTTCAAGCGTTGCTTTTCATGTCTTTTCCAATCTTCAAAAGCCAGTACATTTTTATTAGGCTTGGTAAGATACTGGTATATAAGTTCCATCATATCTCTAAAATTTTCCGATTTCCCCTCTGCTTTAATACTGATGGCATCATGGCTAACATTAGGAAAAACCTGTATATTTCGATTCTGAACGTATTCAATTAAATCAAACTTGTTGTATTCATTTACTCCACTATGTCTCACAATATCTGCAGCGAGTAGTGCCGAAAAATAATCTGCTCCTTCATACAGCAAAGCCCCTCCGGGTTTAAACCCCTTTATTAAAATTTTATCTTCGTTAGTTTCCTGAGGTCCAAGTGATTTTAAAACTACTTTTACGCCATTAATCAGGGTTACTTCCGTAAGCCCCAGATCGGGGATTAGTCTTTTCTTATAATCTGCTTTATACAGAAGTATTTCACCCCGATCTGATATTTCCTTAATATTCTTGTGCCCGGTTGCTTCCGATATCTCAAGCGGCATGTCCCAGGCGGCCTTAACCCATTCGTAAACCTCTTCCTTTTTTATGTTCCTGGAAATATTATCTGATGTTACAAGTACTATGTCCATAGCTGTTTTTCGGTTAAACAACTCCGCAAATTTTTTCATCACCTGACCTTGGTCTATCTGGGTTAACAAATGTGGCAGCATGCCAGGCTTATCAAAGAGAAAGGCTTTATTCCATAAAAAATTGTCATTACAGTTCTCCATTATACCTTGTGCATCCTGTCTTTGAATACGTACAAGTTGCTGCTTTACTTTTTCTATAGCTTTATTAAATTCTATACTTGTAAAACCATCTTTTTCGATTTGACGAAGGGTCATAATACTATTTTGCAATCCCAATTTGATATCATCTGTACTCCACATTTTATGATGGATACTAAACGAAGGGGGATATCGATGATTGTTGGGAATAATAGATGATACAGGTGCATTATATCTCATTATATTTTCTAAAAGTCTATCTTTAACCAAGGCAAAGACCACATCCCGGGTTAAGTAATTCTGAAAATCTGTTTTGGAAATTAAATGCCTATATGGCTCATGGCGGAAATAAAGTCTGAGTTCAGGAGAGCGCAAAATCTCTTGTCCATCCACCTTTAGAAAATTATTTTCCCGCGTTTGATAGGCTATTTCATGATCCCAAAAACCTGGACTATTTTCTTTAGACGGCTTTAAATCCGAAAAGGTTTTCTTTAAATCCTTAATAACTTCATTTACCCTCATATCCATATTGCCTACAATAAATATCCCCATATTCTCAGGGATGTACCATTTCTTGTAATACGTTTCTATGTCCTGACCTTTATACCCCTTTAACTTATGGTCCAACTGGGTCATACTTGTAATGTAGCCTCTATACACATCGCCATTCAATACAAGAGAAGAACCAGAAGAAGGTTGTCCGCCGTTTAAAAGTTCTCCTCTTACTTCACTTTTAACCTGCTCTGTAATATGATCAGTAAACTCCAGGTTACCCATGATATCCCGAAACCATCTCAACCCTGCGTTAAAAGCCTTTTGATCACCTTTTGGAAAATTAAACCGATATAGAGTTTCAATACTTGTTGCTCCCGAAATGTCACTACGTATCATATTGAATTTTCCTACAAAATTTCTAAGCCCATTGGGATAAGTCGGGGTTTCCACAAAAGGAATATGTTCTATAAGATGAGAAAACTCCAGTTCTTGTTCACTGTCTGTAAAGACCCCGGCCTTTACTGCCAGATTCATCTTAACCTTTTCTTCTTTTAAATTTGAATCCTGGTAAATATAATAGGTTACCCCGTTATCCAATTTACCATAAGTAAGGCCCGGGGGAAATGGCAAGGTATCCAGTAACCCTATGTTTTCCCAGTTCTGTGAAACCACCAATAAGGGGCAGCTTAGTAAGAAAATCGCATATATTAATCCTGTTCGTTTCATTTTTTTATTTTTCATTTTGTGTATTAATTATATCCTATATTCTGATTAAGATTAGGGTTTTTCTCTAATTCACTTTGGGGTATTGGAAAAAGGAAATTTTTGGAAACCCAATCCCCATGAGATATGTTTTCCGTAGCAGTCCCTGTTCGTATAAGGTCAAACCAACGGTGGCCCCACTCGGTAAAAAGTTCCCGTTGCCGTTCTTTTTGGATTTCCACTAATAAACCGGGTTGGGAAACGGAAGATTGGTTATCCGAAAGCAAGTCTATCCCCGCTCTGCCGCGGATAACATCCAAATCTGTAATGGCATCCTGCAATCTATTT
The DNA here is from genome assembly GCF_052983315.1 of Sinomicrobium endophyticum. Taxonomy (NCBI): domain Bacteria; kingdom Pseudomonadati; phylum Bacteroidota; class Flavobacteriia; order Flavobacteriales; family Flavobacteriaceae; genus Sinomicrobium; species Sinomicrobium endophyticum. Next base: position 8,998 of record NZ_JBRKIS010000065.1, on the reverse strand, counting down.
TGTTGTGCCCGGGCTTCCGCCCGTATCAGGTAGGCTTCGGCAAAACGCAACACCATGGAGTATTCCGTTGGATTGCCGGTGGATGTCTGTACTTTATACTTATAGGGGAAGTACCAGGTATCAGTATCAGAACTGTAAGAGCCAATCCAGTTCGTTAACCTTTTATCCGCAGGGTCAAAAGCAGCTAATAATTCTTCATTAAGTGCATAATACGCTGGTGAATTTACCAGTATAAATCGATTCCCTTCGCGGGTATTTCCCTGTAATACAGGCTTAATCTGCCACAGGGCTTCATTACTGTCTGCTAAAAAAACAGCATCTAAATCTTCTTCTATTTCATAAAGAGAGTTTTGTAAGATTACTTCGGTGCTCCATCGTTCTGCTTGTTCCCATTGCTCCAAATAGAGAAACACTCTACTCAATAATAACTGGGCTGCTCCTTTATTGGGACGTGTCCGGTCTTCTTCATAAGTATGGTCTAAACTCTCAATAGCTTCCTTCAAATCTTCTATAACCTGCTGATAAACTACTTCCCTGTTGTTTTGCGTAGCAGTTCCGTTGACCCGATAATCTGTGGTAGCTACCAAAGGAACATATCCAAAAAGGTTAACGAGATAAAAATGTGTAAAAGCCCGGATGAATTTAGCCTCTCCAATCCATCTTTGTCTTAACTCTGGTATTATGGCATCCGCATAAGGTTGTTGAAGTCCTTCTATAATAGAATTTGCCGTATAAATAGTATTATAGGATGATGCCCATACATTTAACACAAAAGTGTTATCCACATTGACTATCCCGGAATCAAACTCATCAAGAAATATTGCTATGGACAAGATACTGTAACTGTTCAATTCGTTGGCAGATAAGCCACATATAGCTGTTATGGAATATTCACCACCATTAGAAAATTGGGTCGGAACCTGAAAAAGATTAAAATAGAGACCATCCATAGCTGCACGGGCCGTTTCTTCGGATGCAAAAACATCTTCCCGTACCAATTGATTACCCGGCAGGTCTTCTTCGATAAAATCTGCACAAGAAACAATAAGAAATGGTATTACTGTCACCAACCATGTAATATATTGATATTTGATCCTCATAATTTCTAATAATTAAAATTGAAGTTGAAGTCCCATAGTTATAACCCGTAGGGAAGGCAGTACATTTCCTCCAGGAAATTGTGGGTCTAATCCTTTATACCGGGTCCAGGTAAACAGGTTTTGCCCATGAACGTAGAGCCTGCAAGATGACAAACCTGATTTTTGGATGTAAACAGAAGGAATCTCATAGGATAGAGAAACAGTTCTTAACCGGACAAAGGAACTTTCGGAAGAAACCCCATAATCACTTTGTCTTGCCAAACTGTAGTTAGTGAAATTCAGAAAAGATTGTGTATAACGTTGCACGGCACTGCTACTTCCTGGTCCTTCCCAACGATTTAGTACGGCAGCACTAACATTTCTTTTACTGAATCCGGGAGGTAATACGTTATTTGCAAATATATTAGATGGTCCATATTGCCTAATAAACTCCAATAAAAAATCCAGTCGAATGCCTTTAAATGATAAATTATTTTGCAGACCTCCATAATACTGCCTACCCATGTCCTGAATTATGATCTGGTCATCTAAATTATAATTGCCATCCATATTCACATCTTCCACTTCATATAAACCCGTGTCCGGGTTAATTCCTTTGTACCTATACAATCTACTGATATTAAGTGGTTCTCCTACCACATATTGGGTAGCATAAGAAGTCTGTTCTATATTTGGAAATGCTATTAGCTTATTTCTGGGAAAAGTGATATTAAAATGAGTTTGCCAGTTAAAACTTTTACTTTGAATGTTCTTCGTGCTCGCTACTATTTCCCACCCTGTATTTTGCACTGTTGCAGGAAGGTTTGCCTGTACGGAAGTAAATCCGGTAACTACTGATAGTGGATAACCTACTAATTGATTGGATGACCGGTTACGATACCAGCTGGTTTCAAGATGTAAACGGTCTTTAAAAAGTCCTAATTCCAGTGCTGCTTCCAGTTTTTTGTTAACCTCCCACCCATAATCCGGGTTAAATAAACTAATAGGGTTCAAACCGCCTTGCTGGTTAACCTGATAGGCATCATAAAATCCGTAATCCGGTATTTGGTCACTTCCCGTAGTACCATAACTCCCCCGTAGCTTACCAAAGTTTATTACCGGGATATGTTTTTGTATAAAACTTTCTTCACTGAAAATCCAGGCTGCTCCTATAGCCCAGAAATTTTCAAATTGTCGGCCCGGACCAAAACGGGAAGAACCATCTCTACGCCCTGTAAGGTTAATAAAATATTTTTTGGCCCAATTACCTCCTATTCTTCCAAACACAGCACTATAGGCATATTTTATCTCCGACTGGGAAGAAACATTTACCCTATCCGCGGCTTCCAGATTTCCTATAAAGCGTTCATCGGAATAGCCATGCCCCGAAATCATTAGTATATCATTACTACTTTTTTGAAAAGTAGAGCCTACCAATACATCCATATCCAGTTGAGAGCGTGAGAGAGAATAGTTGAGTTGTGGTTCTATAATCCAGGAATCCCTGTTGGTAGTTCGTTGCGAAAAGGAATTAACCCTACTGGCTTGTATAGCCGGGTCATGACTACTTACCGGGTCTTTTTGGCCTTCCTTTATATCCTGTTTAGTATAACCCAAATTGATTTTGACATCCAAATGCCTAAGGATTTCATAGCTTACAGACGAATTCACGATAAGATTATTGGTTGAAATCCTTTGAGAGCGTTTTAATCCTGCCAATGGATTATTCCAAGTAGAGTTTTCCCAATTAAGCTCACCATCCTCGGTAAATAAAGTGGGAGCATTTGGTGCTAATGTTAATGCTGTTTGTACTAAATTTCCACCTAAAAAAAGATTATTCCTATCAATACCATAATTTACCATCATGGTGGCCCGAAGTCTATTATTGGAAGAAGTATGATTCAGGTTTATAAAACCGGTTAGCTTTTGATAATCGAAATCTCCTGGAAATACTGTTCCTTCTTTATGATATGCGCCTCCAAACCTAAAGGATGTATTTTCGGTCCCTCCGGATAAAGCTACTTGCACATCAGTTATATCCGAGGTTCCTCCAAAAAGTTCCTTTTGCCAATCGGTATAGCGGTTTTGGTCCCACACTAATAAATCCTGATCTGCAAACTGCGATGATTCTGCACCATCATTAGCAAATGCTTCTCGCCGCATTTCCAGATACTGCTCCATATTCAGCAATTTCATTCTATTGGACACTTTCCCTATACCAGAGTAGGCATCTATGCTAAGGATTGTTTTTTGAGCACCTTTTACTCCGCTCTTCGTTGTAATTAAAACCACACCGTTAGCGCCACGGGAACCATAAATTGCGGTTGCATCGGCATCCTTTAAAACCTCAATACTCTCAATATTAGAAAGGTTTAAGGTATTAAGAGGGTCTATTGCCTGAACTGACTGTTGCCCTCCTCCTAAATGTTGTATAGGACTGGAATTTACTGGTACACCATCAATTATGAATAATGGTAAATTTCCATTGTCGTTAGTTGTATTTCGTAAACTGTTTCGGCCCCTAATTTGAATACTTGCCGCGGTCCCTGGAACCCCATTAGGCTTATTTATTTCTACCCCAGCCATACGGCCTTGTAAGGCTTCCAAAGGGTTCACTATGGGTTGTAATTCTATTTCTTCGGAAGTCACTTTGACTATACTTCCTGTCCTTTCTCTATCTTTAACTTTATAATACCCCGCATTAACCTCCACCTCCTGCAAAGCAGTAACATCATCCTCCATTTGTACATCAATGATTTCCTGGCTCTCTACCGATCTTTCCACGGTTTTAAATCCTATAAAAGAAAAAGTAAGAACATCGCTCTCCAGTACGGTAATATTGTATTTCCCATCCGGATCCGACATGGTGCCCCTGTTGCTCCCTTTAACAATAATATTCACTCCTGCCAGGGGTTCTCTATCGGAACTGGTAATGGTACCACTAACTTCAACCTGCTGTTGTTCTTCCCGTATATTTTTTTGGTTTGGGGAAACCTTCTTTTTTGGGGGAGACGTAAGAATAATTTGTTTGTCAATAACCTCATAATGTAATGAGGTTTCTTTAAAAAGGGCCTGTAAGATATCTTTAATGTGTTTTTTCCTGGCCCGGATACTTACCACCCGGTTTATATTGGAATCGGTTTTACTGTAAATAAACCGGTATTCAGAAATCTCTTCTATTTCCTCCATCACTTCCAGCACGGAAACGGCATGCATATCCAGGGAGAGTTTGGTCTTCTGGGCATATCCGCTGTCGGCGTGTATCTGGAACAGCGTTACGAAGAAAAACAGCAACGAGAATTTCATCTTAAGGTCCATTTTCGGAAAAGAGACATGCCTTTCCCATGCGTTCCTAATATTTTTCATAATTTTGTTTCGGATTTTTGTTTGTAACGACTTAAATCTCTTTATGACATCGGAGGGTGTGTGGAGCATACTCCGATGTTTTTTCCCTAGTCTTCTTTCCCGTATTTTTTGGCAAAAGGAATCCAGGCAATAAAAATGGTTTTATTGTTTCACAGGCCATTGTATTTAATTAGACTTCCGTGTTGGTCTCTTTAAGGTAAGTTGTTTGGACCTTGGGGTGTATATTTCAAATAATTTCCGGAATGATCCGGATTTTATTCCGGGGTAACTGTAATGTGATCGTCCTGTATAGTGTAATTAAAAGGAGTATATTTTTGTAATAACTCCAGGATTTGTACCAGGGATTCATCTCTGAAGGTGGCGGTCAGGGTTTTGTCGCCCAGGTCGGTATACCGGTTATCTATCTGCACGTTAAAACGGCGTTCCAGCTTTTTAAAGATCTGTTCGAACCGATCTTCCATAAAATAGAGTTCTCCCCGGGTCCAGGCGGTGTATTTTTCAATCTTCACTTCTTCTATGTCAATACTCCCGTTTTGAAAAACCGCGCGTTGCCCCGGTGTGATGGTTAGCAGGTATTCGCTTTTATCTTTTCCGGGCTGGTACACCCCTACACTTCCTTCCATCAACACGGTATAAGTGTTGCTCTCATTTTTATAACTGGTGACATTAAACTTAGTGCCATACACCCGGGTGTTCATTTCTTCGGTGACTACGGTAAAGGGACGGGCTTCGTCTTTTTCCACCTCAAAAAAGGCTTCGCCATCCAGGAAGACATCCCGGGGGGTCCCGGGTAAAAATTTCACGGGATATCGTAAACTGGACCCGGCATTTAAAAAAACATGAGAACCGTCAGACAATACTAACTCAAATCTTTTACCGTAAGGCACAGTCAACTGGTTGTATACCAAGTCTTCGTTTTCCGTACCGGCATTTTTATCATAGACCAATACGTTCCTTTCCTGGCTGACCACCCTGTCCCCTTTTTCCGTAGTTATTATTTTCGAGGATGTTTCATCCATAACCTGTATGGAGCCATCCTGTAATTGCAGGGTTACCTGCGGTGTATTCTCTTCCGGGATCTGTTTGTGTAATACGCCGGATTTAAAAACTCCCAAAGCAATGGCTGCAACACCGAAAAAGCCTATTGCTATTTTCCATAAAGGATTATCCCTACCCCCATATACCTTTCCCGAATCTATGTGTTTTCGGAGATTTTGAAGGTTCACATTATAAATAGCTTTGCGATCATTTTCGGAAAGTTGGTTTCCTGTATTTCCCAATAAATAAACCATTTTACTAGCCCTGGATATGGTATCTTTTTTATTGGGATTATCAGCCAGGAATTTTTCCCAAAAACTTAAGGCTTCTTCATCCGGGTCCAATATCCATTTCTGGAAATATTCGTCCTGGCAAAAATCTTTTGTTTTATATTTTTTATACTTCATTGTTTATAAAGTTAAAGATTGCGGGGTAGCAATAAGCACTTTATTAATAAGAGCAAAAAAATGATTTTTGTCTGGAAAAAAAATTGATTTTTTTTCAAAAAGCCGTAAATGCTGTATTAAACAGGGAAGGAATTATAGTGATTTTCCCAATTGTCGCAACAATTTTGAAGAGGAAGTAAGCTTTAAAGGAAGAAAAGCTGTATTAATGTATTCAAAGTAGTTTTTTTAAAGATATATAAAGTATATCCAAGGCGCGCGACATATGATAGTAGACATTCTTTTTATGCATCCCCGTCACTTTAGCTATTTCTTTATAACTCAAATGTTCATAAAACATAAGATGGATAATTTCCCGATGCTTTTTATTGAGTTTGTTAAGAGCAAGTTCCAATTCTTTTTGTTCCAATTCGAATTGCTCATTTGCTATCATGGTTATTTCAGACGAAGGCGTACTATCCATATACACGTTATCATCTGATTCCACCAGGGACAACAATTTTCCTTTCTTGCCTGCCTTTCTCAAAATTTTTCTTCGAATGCTCTTAAAAAGGTATGACTTAATTGATTTTACTTTTCCAAGTTTCTCCCTACGGTCCCACAATTCTTCAAACAAGTCCTGGATTGAATCTTTAACAAGATCCCTATCTGTTGCCAGTTTTAGACCATAGTTATATAGCCGGGCAAAATTTTGAGCATAGATCTCCTCAAAGGCAACCTGGTCGCCCCCCTGAAATTTCAACCAGAGTTCGGTATCGGAAATTTCATTGGAGTTTGTGTCATGTTCTTTTGCTCCCTCAAACAAGTTGTCTCCTATCGTCAGATCTGCATTCATACTACCACCATTTTACGAGTGGACCGAAATCCACGGTTAATAATATAAACCACAGCAGGCACAGGGAGTATGGGTAAGAACAGGAATTTAGAGAAGTATACAGTATGCATATCCAAACAGAGCAAAACATACTATGCCACCATGAGGTAATGCCCACAAAATGGACACACCACAATGGCAGGGGTGTCTGCAAAGCAGCTTTAATTGTGACTTAACCTCTTCCGTACAAAGGTGTCGTCCGGTTATACATCTAATTTTGGGAAAGGGAGTAGTTTTCCTTAGTCTGACGCCCATGTCAGTTGATTCCCGATTATTGTGAAAACTTTGTTTAAAGAGGGCCTAAAAAGGCCCGTTGGCTTAGGGTTACGGAATATTCAAAGTTTTCACAATTATTCAGGTTGTTTGTCTTGAATACACTCAAAGTTAATAATAAAATCTCATATTTTAATAACTATAATATAAGATTGTGATAATGTATGTAATACACCATAATTTTACAAATTATTGATTACAAATACATTAATATCACAAAAAGGCCATAAAAAATAATTCGTAAATAATTATGGATTTCCATATTTTACAGGTTTTACATCGAAAAACACTATGAAAAACGGGCTTTTTTATAAGGGAGATTCTTCCAAGTCTCCCGTTTCAGCCCCGGAACGCAAGGCTGCCCCTCCTTGCTGTTCCGTATTTACCCGGTAACATTGTTATATTAATGCTCCATGTACTGTGAAATTTTTTAAGTAGAGTGATAAAAAAACCCAAAGAAAAAATTGGGCGTGGAACTCTACTTATCGCATTAGAGGTACTGGTATACCCTGTGTACAGATAAGAGAGCCCACGCCCGGGTCGTGAGCAAACTTACTTATCCTCTCGTACACATAAAAATTACCAGTTTTCCAATGCGAGATTCAAAGCAATTGCTTCTAATATTTTCTATTCGAAGAATTGCAAAATTAATATATAAACGGATAACACAAACATTGGTCATCCATTTAATAGCGATCAAATATACAAAAAATACACATAATTACACAAAAGTGTTTACTTTTTTACACAATTTCTTTTTAACATTTACGGTTGCATGTCGAAAAAGAAAATACATAGGGGAGAGGTACTTAAAAAAGCCGTTAAAAATTCAGGGATCGCCATTAAAGTTGTAGCTGAAAAGGCCGGATATTCCAGGTCTGCTTATTACAAGCATATTGAGATGGAAGATTTATCTCTTCATATCCTGCTAAAGTATGGTAAAGGTCTGGAATTTGATTTCTCCCAGTTCATTCCGGAGATAAACAGCATTGATGATAAAGAAATGGGACACCCTGTCACATATAAAGAGGCTTTAAACCAGATTCACCTGGTAAAGGAAAAATATTATTCATTACTTGAAAAGTACAATAATCTCCTGGAAGAAAGAGATAAGGAGAGATGAATATTTGAAATATCCGAGAGAGCAATTAATCAACTGCGTCGGGGCAAGCCCATGACTCAAACCTGTAACCATATTCAGGCATGCCCAAACCTCCAACCTCCAACAAAAAAATAATCCCCCAACTCCATCCCTATATATATCGGGACTCCTCAAACCCAACTATAAGACTCTTACCCCTTACCAATTATCGCTCCATCCTTCGTGCTTCGTGCTCCGTGCTCCATGCTTCACCCCCCCAAAAAACCGATCACCGGAAAGGGAACCATCAGCGATAACAACGGAATCCATAATAAGCAAAGCCTTTCTCCATCTATATCCATGGCAAAACCAAACCTGTTGCCCCGATTTAATGCCCGGAAAACGGCCATTAAAGCAATCCCTTTGACGCCGGAAGTAGTTGGTTTAGCGGCTAAACCATTCCCTTTAGCCGCTAAACAGGTTGCTTTTGATGTCATACCCAACTGCTTTGACGGTAAACCGGACTACGTTGACCGCTAACCGGGTTACTTCTGATGTCCTACCCAACTACTTCAGCGGCAAACCGGGTTACGTTGACCGCTAACGGGTTTGCTTATGATGTCATACCCAACTACTTCAGCGGCGAACCGGGTTACGTCAACCGCTAACCGGGTTGCTTCTGATGTCATACCCAACTACTTTGACGGTAAACCGGGTTACGTTAACCGCTAACCGGGTTGCTTCTGATGTCATAACCAACTGCTTTGACGGTAAACCGGGTTACGTCAACCGCTCAAGGGAATGGGTTTACGGTGCCATGAATCCCTTTAACGGTAAAAGGGAAAGGGAATGAATGCGTAAGCAATTGGGTTAGCGGTTAACC
>NZ_JBRKIS010000064.1:67500-71396 GCF_052983315.1 Sinomicrobium endophyticum | reverse complement strand
AAAAAGTTGGTGAGTTTAAAAAAACGTTTTACTTTTGCAGCCGCTTTATTAGAGAGCGAAAAGATAAGAAGAATTTAGGAAAGTTCCTTGAAATATTGTTGACAGCACTAAGGATAAAATTTACGAGAGTAAGTTTTGATCATTAGGAAGATTTAAGCAAAATTATTTTGAGTAGGAAATGCTTTATGTATCGGATGTTCTAAATAGATATTTAAGAATAAACGATGAAGAGTTTGATCCTGGCTCAGGATGAACGCTAGCGGCAGGCCTAACACATGCAAGTCGAGGGGTATAAGGAGCTTGCTCCTTAGAGACCGGCGCACGGGTGCGTAACGCGTATGCAATCTACCTTATGCAGGGGAATAGCCCGAAGAAATTTGGATTAATGCCCCATGGTATATAGAATAGGCATCTATTTTATCTTAAAGTTGAGGCGGCATAAGATGAGCATGCGTCCCATTAGCTAGTTGGTATGGTAACGGCATACCAAGGCAACGATGGGTAGGGGTCCTGAGAGGGAGATCCCCCACACTGGTACTGAGACACGGACCAGACTCCTACGGGAGGCAGCAGTGAGGAATATTGGACAATGGTCGGGAGACTGATCCAGCCATGCCGCGTGCAGGAAGACTGCCCTATGGGTTGTAAACTGCTTTTCTACGAGAAGAATAAGAGGTACGCGTACCTTGATGACGGTATCGTAGGAATAAGCACCGGCTAACTCCGTGCCAGCAGCCGCGGTAATACGGAGGGTGCAAGCGTTATCCGGAATCATTGGGTTTAAAGGGTCCGTAGGCGGGCTGTTAAGTCAGGGGTGAAAGTTTGCCGCTTAACGGTAAAATTGCCTTTGATACTGGCGGTCTTGAATATGTGTGAAGTGATTAGAATATGTAGTGTAGCGGTGAAATGCATAGATATTACATAGAATACCGATTGCGAAGGCAGGTCACTAACACATCATTGACGCTGATGGACGAAAGCGTGGGTAGCGAACAGGATTAGATACCCTGGTAGTCCACGCCGTAAACGATGGATACTAGCTGTTGGTTCGCAAGGATCAGTGGCTAAGCGAAAGTGATAAGTATCCCACCTGGGGAGTACGTTCGCAAGAATGAAACTCAAAGGAATTGACGGGGGCCCGCACAAGCGGTGGAGCATGTGGTTTAATTCGATGATACGCGAGGAACCTTACCAAGGCTTAAATGTGGATTGACGTAATTGGAAACAGTTATTTCTTCGGACAATTCACAAGGTGCTGCATGGTTGTCGTCAGCTCGTGCCGTGAGGTGTCAGGTTAAGTCCTATAACGAGCGCAACCCCTGTGGTTAGTTACCAGCGAGTAATGTCGGGGACTCTAACCAGACTGCCGGTGCAAACCGTGAGGAAGGTGGGGATGACGTCAAATCATCACGGCCCTTACGTCTTGGGCTACACACGTGCTACAATGGTCGGTACAGAGAGCAGCCACTGGGTGACCAGGCGCGAATCTATAAAACCGATCACAGTTCGGATCGGAGTCTGCAACTCGACTCCGTGAAGCTGGAATCGCTAGTAATCGGATATCAGCCATGATCCGGTGAATACGTTCCCGGGCCTTGTACACACCGCCCGTCAAGCCATGGAAGCTGGGGGTACCTGAAGTCGGTGACCGCAAGGAGCTGCCTAGGGTAAAACTGGTAACTGGGGCTAAGTCGTAACAAGGTAGCCGTACCGGAAGGTGCGGCTGGAACACCTCCTTTCTAGAGAAACGGGATGTTCGATACGAGCGAATTTGAAAGGAATAATTTTGCTTATGCTGTCAATAAAAAAAAGCAATTGCAGGTTGCATGTTGCAAGTTACAGGTTGAAAAAGTCTGTAAGAGGTAGCGGAGACTTGTAATTTTAGAGACAGTCTCGTAGCTCAGCTGGTTAGAGCGCTACACTGATAATGTAGAGGTCGGCAGTTCGAGCCTGCCCGAGACTACAAGTCGAGGGAGGAGAGAGGTTTATCCTGGTCCCGATAGTTATCGGGATATCGAAGGGAGCCTGCCCGAGACTACGGGAAATTAGCGGTACGGAGATAGAAGTAGGAAGTTAGAAGTAGGACTGCGTATCGGTGCCACGTTTTTTTAGCGCGGTAAAGAAAGTTCATAGATTATATATTGTTAGGAAATTCTGGAAGTTGAGAATTCTACATTCAAGATTCTGAGTTCGACATTCGGGATTCAAGAGGGGAATTAGCTCAGCTGGCTAGAGCGCCTGCCTTGCACGCAGGAGGTCATCGGTTCGACTCCGATATTCTCCACATAAGAGATGAAAGTTCATATAAGATTGAAGGAAATCAGCCATTAGGGGCTGGATCGTCCCGACATGCAGTCGGGAAGGTCATCGGTTCGACTCCGATATTCTCCACGAGGCCAAAGGTCGAAGCAGCATAAGTGCAAACACTTATCTGTGACGACTTGCCGAAAAGTTCATTGACATATTGAGATAAAGCAAATACGAGCAAGATGAAAATCTTGTAGATAGAATTAAAGTAAAAGAGCAAATTAGAATTTGGATTTGAGAGTGTAGGGATTAGGAGTATAGGAGTATTTAATATATTCTAAGGTCTAATATCTGTCTTCTCATATCTGATTAAAGGTATTATAAGTTATGTAAGGGCGTATGGGGAATGCCTAGGCTCTCAGAGGCGAAGAAGGACGTGATAAGCTGCGAAAAGCTGCGGGGATCGGCACATACGAATTGATCCGCAGATATCCGAATGGGGCAACCCACTATACTGAAGGTATAGTATCCCGATATTTATCGGGAGGCGAACGCGGGGAACTGAAACATCTAAGTACCCGTAGGAGAAGAAAACAAGAGTGATTCCGTAAGTAGTGGCGAGCGAACGCGGAGCAGCCCAAACCATAGTTGTTACGGCAATTATGGGGTAGTAGGACTGCGATATTGATTGTACGCTGAATTAGAAACCTTTGGAAAGAGGTACCGTAGAGGGTGATAGTCCCGTATAGGTAAGGTTGTATAAATCATAGCAGTATCCTGAGTAGCGCGGGGCACGTGAAACCCTGTGTGAATCTGGCGGGACCATCCGCTAAGGCTAAATACTCCTGAGAGACCGATAGTGAACCAGTACCGTGAGGGAAAGGTGAAAAGAACCCTGAATAAGGGAGTGAAATAGATCCTGAAACCATACGCTTACAAGCGGTCGGAGCCCTTTATGGGTGACGGCGTGCCTTTTGCATAATGAGCCTACGAGTTACTGTTGCTGGCCAGGTTAAGTACTTCAGGTACGGATCCGTAGCGAAAGCGAGTCTGAATAGGGCGCTTTAGTCAGTAGAAGTAGACGCGAAACCGTGTGATCTACCCATGGGCAGGGTGAAGCTTTGTTAACCCAAAGTGGAGGCCCGAACCCGTTGACGTTGAAAAGTCTTGGGATGACCTGTGGGTAGGGGTGAAAGGCCAATCAAACACGGAAATAGCTCGTACTCCCCGAAATGCATTTAGGTGCAGCGTTGATTTAGTTTTATAGAGGTAGAGCTACTGATTGGATGCGGGGGCTTCACCGCCTACCAATTCCTGACAAACTCCGAATGCTATAAAATGTTGATCAGCAGTGAGGGCATGGGTGCTAAGGTCCATGTCCGAGAGGGAAAGAACCCGGACCATCAGCTAAGGTCCCCAAGTGTATGCTAAGTTGAAAAAACGCGGTTGGATTGCTTAGACAGCTAGGATGTTGGCTTGGAAGCAGCCATTCATTTAAAGAGTGCGTAACAGCTCACTAGTCGAGCGATCCGGCATGGATAATAATCGGGCATAAGCATACCACCGAAGCTATGGACTTTTATAAGTGGTAGGGGAGCATTCTATTTGTGTTGAAGGTGAACTGCGAGGTTTGCTGGAACGTATAGAAA
>NZ_JBRKIS010000064.1:2500-65000 GCF_052983315.1 Sinomicrobium endophyticum | reverse complement strand
GGAATATTTCCGGCCGGAGAAGTATCTACCTACAGGGACGGGAAGCTGATTGTAGATAAACCCTGGGAAGAAGCAGCAATGAAACTTATTAAAAAGGCAGAAGTGCCGGTGATCCCGGTTTACTTTCACGCCAAGAACAGCCGTTTGTTCTACAGGCTGGCCAAGATCAGCGATACATTACGCACCGCGAAATTGCCATCCGAATTACTCACACAGAAAAACAGGGTGATTAAGGTTCGTATCGGAAGGCCGATCTCCGTAGATACGCAAAGAGAGTTTGATACCCTGGATTCTTTCACCGAGTTTTTGAGGAAAAAAACATACATGCTGGCGAATGCGTATCAGAAAGAAAGTCTTCTGAAAAAGGTTCCTGCTTCACTAAAGCTTCCGAAAGTACCTAAAAAGATAATTACGCCGGTAGCGCCTGATCTGATGGACGATGAAATTAATGCACTGCGGGAAAATGACTGCAGATTATTAAAAAGTAAGGATTACGAGGTTTTCCTGGCCCCTTCCGGACGTATACCGCATGTTTTACAGGAAATCGGACGATTGCGGGAAATTACATTCCGCGAGGTTGGGGAAGGAACAAACCAGGCAGTTGATCTGGATCATTTCGATACCTATTATCATCATATGTTCTTATGGGATAATGCAGAGAAAAAAATGGTTGGCGCGTACCGTATGGGCCTTGGTTCGGAGATATTTGCTTCGTATGGTATAGATGGTTTTTATTTACAGGACCTCTTTCGTTTTGAGCCGGAGTTGTATAAAATGATGAGCGAATCCATAGAAATGGGGAGGGCTTTTATCATTAAGGAATACCAGCAGAAACCAATGCCACTTTTCCTTTTATGGAAGGGAATTGTACATACGACATTGCGATATCCGGAACACAAATACCTGATAGGAGGAGTGAGTATCAGTAATCAGTTTTCGAATTTTTCGAAATCGCTGATGATCGAATTCATGAAATCCAATTACTACGATCCGTATGTAGCGCAGTATATAAAACCGAAGAAAGAATTTAAGGTAAAGCTTAAAGATGCGGATAAAGATTTTGTTTTCGACGAAACGGAAGCGGACCTGAATAAGTTCGACAGGATTATCGATGAAGTGGAACCAGGTAATCTGCGCCTGCCGGTACTTATCAAAAAATATATAAAACAAAATGCAAAGGTGGTTGCTTTTAACGTGGACCCTTTGTTTAATAATTCTGTAGACGGCCTGATGTACATACGTATAGCGGACCTTCCGGAAAGTACCGTAAAACCTGTTATGGAAGAACTACAGGAGGAACTGGAGCGGAAGTTTATGAATAATAACAACGATAAATAATCTTCTTTTTTACCCGGTAATATAAAACTACAGGCCTGAAGTCCGCACGGACCTCAGGCTTGTTGATATATACACTTGGTCTCTTAAGTGTAATGCTACATTAATGCGAATTAAGGGTGAAATTCAATATTTATAATCTTCTGGGGGTATATTTAATAAACGATCCTGCTCGTCTGGCGGGGAAATTGCATTTTAGTTATTGGTTATTAAGCTATTGAGTTATTTAGGCAATACCCATGAATGGAATAATTCAATAACTCAGTAACCTAATAACCCGACTGTTTTTTATGGAAAAACCACAACGGACTAATCTTTAACTAAAACGAAAATCTGATTCTTAATTCGCATTACATTGAACGATGAGTTCATTAACTTAAAATTAACTTTTTAATAAAACCGGCTTTATTTTATATCGGAATTCCGTACTTTTGGTTTTTAATTTTTTTCGGGTGTTTGCCATCATTTAATGTGCTGCGTACCAGTGTGTTTGTGAGGATAAACACTTTTTTGTTATCTGTTTTTCTCCAGGAGCGCGTGTAATGTTGTTTCCCTGGAGATTAATAGATCATACGCTTAAAGTTTTGTTTTAACAATGACGGATAACACCTCTTTTTACTGGTATAACTTTCTGGTGCTTTGCCTGTTTTTTGTGCTTCCCGTGTCTGCACAGCAGGTAGAAAAAGACACGGTACCATCGTGGAAAATAGATTACAGCAACAAGGGATTTGAACTGAAATCTTCAGATAACCGGTATCTTCTTCAGATACAGGGACGTGTACAATTTCGCTTTGCAACCCCCGATGATCAGGATCCTGTTACTTTTGACGATTATGGCACGGGAAATAGCAACTTGTTTGAAGTAAACCGTGCGCGTTTAAAAGTAGGAGGGAATGTATACCAACCCTGGCTTAAATATTACTGGGAGTACGAACTGCAAAGGTCTAATCTTTTAGACTTTAGGGTTATGGTGGAGAAATGGGACTGGCTTAAGCTGAAAATAGGACAGTGGAAAGTGGAATATTCCAGGGAGCGTCGTATAAGTAGTGGAGAACAGGGAATGATGGACCGCTCCATAATAAACAGGCCTTTTACCGTAGACAGGCAACAGGGAATAGAACTTTATGGAAGGCTTAAAAATGGCGGAATGCTGGATTTTAGCTATTGGGCCGGAGTATTTACAGGTACGGGGAGAGGAAGCGAATTTAACGATGACAGACATCTAATGTACTTCGGAAGAGTACAGTGGAACGTTCTGGGCGAAGATTTGGGTTTTAAGAGCAGTGATTTTAACTTTCATCATAAACCCCAGGCCATTATCGCTCTTGCCGGAATTACCAACCGCAGCCCGTACACCAGGTTTTCCCAGTCCGGGGGAGGGTTCCTGCACGGTTTCGAAGACGGTGCTGCCAGCCAGTACAGGGTCAATCAATATAACCTGGAAACGGCGTTCGTTTACAACGGCTTCAGCTGGCAGTCCGAATGGCACCATAAGGATATCATAGATCGCCTGACCGAAACAAATGATATGACCACAATGGAAGGTTTTTATCTGCAAGCAGGGTATTTGGTCAATTCTACGTTTGAATGGTGGCCGAGAGAACTGGAAATTGCCGGCAGATATGCCCGTTTTACACCGGATGTCGATTGGAAAAATGACTTTCAGGAAGAAGTAACCCTGGCCTTTAACTGGTTTTTTAAAGAACATAAGAACAAGCTTACACTGGAGATCAGTCATTTTGATCACGAAGTGGAAAATCACCGTATAGATGATAAACTCCGGTTCCGGGTACAATGGGATATTTCTTTTTAAACATGCTTTTAAGACAGAATAAGGAATCAAATTTTATACTTCGCTGTCCCCGATAACCCGGGACCAAAAACAAAATCCTGATAGTTTCTATTATATAAAGGTCTTCTTTTTTTACAGTACTGATTTTTATCATTTTACTTCACACAAATCAAAGCTAATTTAGTGTCATAATTTGTTTAACCTAAAAAATAAGATTATGTCACTCATTAAATTCAGCAACAGGTTGCCCTGGTTTAATTCCGGGGTGTCCGGATTTTTCGACATGGATGATTTTTTCAGGAATGGTTTTCCGGACGGGACCATACTGGAACAACCGGCCTTGAATATTAAGGAAAAGGAAGACGAGTTTGAAATTGAACTGGCTGTTCCGGGCCTCTCCAAAAAGGATTTCCGGATTGGCATAGAAAACGGCTACCTGAACATCAGTGCCGAAAAAGAAGAATCGAAAGAAGAAAAGAAGGACAATTACACCCGTAAAGAGTTTAATTACAATTCTTTTTACCGGTCTTTATTACTGCCCGATAGTATAAAGGAAGAAGAAGTTAAGGCTACCTATGAAAATGGAATACTCCGGCTTAACCTGGCTAAAAAGGAAGATGCCAAAGTTTCTTCTCCGAGAGCTATTGAGGTTGACTAACCGAACAACAGGAAACGGAGAATCTGCTGTCTCCGTTTCTTTCAAACTTTAAATCCGATTTGAGATGACACGGTATACTAATCTGAAATATATAGAATGGAAGAGTGCGGAAGAAATGCATGAAGATTCCAGGAAATGGTATTCCGAACTGGAATTTATGAATACGGAAATCCATTTTCTCGAAGAACTTCTCGGGGTTTACTTTATAAAACCAAGTATGGTTGAAAAGTATATACAGGGCAAAGAATTGGTTAAAAGATTATCTGATTATAAGAAACAAATACCTTTTTACATAAAGAAGGTTCAAAATCATTTAAATGAACTCATTGTGCTAGTGGATGGTATTGACCAGCCTTATGAAGAAAGGGAGGTGAAGACAAATCACAGGAAGACACAGAAAAATGTAGAGGAATTATTCCTTGATTTTAAA
Organism: Sinomicrobium endophyticum; assembly: GCF_052983315.1. Lineage (NCBI taxonomy): Bacteria > Pseudomonadati > Bacteroidota > Flavobacteriia > Flavobacteriales > Flavobacteriaceae > Sinomicrobium > Sinomicrobium endophyticum. Next base: position 60,785 of record NZ_JBRKIS010000064.1, on the reverse strand, counting down.
ACGTTGAAAAAAGAAATAATTCATACCGTGAGCCATATCATGAAGGAAACAAACAGAAAATACCTGATCGGGGGAAAATATAAAAAATGAGGTTAGCGGAAAATCCGTACAGGTCCTTATTGTGAAGAAAATAAAGGTCTTGTTTATAGCGTAAAGGCATTTGAGATGGCCTATCTTCAAAAAACCGCCGATTGCAACTTTCGTACGGAATTCAGGGAATAAACCAGTATAGTGTTTCAATACAAAAGCTATTTTTAACATACTTAACGTGATAAAGTATTTACCCGTTTTTATAGTTCTTTCGCTGATCGCGGAAATCCTGGGAACAGTAGGGGGCTTCGGCTCTTCCGTCTTCTTTGTCCCTGTAGCTAATTATTTCTTCGATTTTCAGTCGGTACTTGGCATTACCGCGTTATTCCACCTTTCCAGTAATGTAACCAAGATAGCTTTTTTCCGAAAAGGGTTCGATAAGAAACTGGTAATAGCCCTGGGAATTCCTGCTGTGGTCTTCGTTGCCATCGGGGCTTACTGGAGCAAATATATAAATGTGGAATTACTCACTTATATCCTGGGAGGGTTTCTTGTTGTTCTGAGTTCTTTGTTCCTTATCTTTAAGAACCTGTATATAAAACCGAAAACCAAAAATGCTTTTTTAGGAGGGATATTTTCAGGTCTGAGCGCAGGCCTTCTGGGAACCGGGGGAGCTATAAGAGGAATAACCATGGCTGCTTTTAACCTGAAAAAAGACCGGTTTATAGCAACATCGGCAATTATAGACCTGGCGATCGACATGAGCAGGAGTGTCGTGTATTTTTTTAATGGTTATATACACCGGCACGACCTTTATCTTATTCCTATACTAACGGTAGTAAGTATAGCGGGAACTTATATCGGTAAACGAATATTGAACCGGGTTACACATGATCAGTTCCGGGGCTTTGTGCTTTTTTTGATCCTGGTGATAGGTTTGGCAACCATAGTACATAACTATTTTCAAGTCTGAACTTCGTCCCTGCCTTTACTCCAAAATAAAATCGGATGTCGGACACAAAAACCTTTAAATCACTAACAGTTTATTTACAGAAACTGGTAGCGGGAAGGCTGTGGTTAAAAGTCTTCATCGCTTTATTTGCAGGGGTCCGGTGCCGGGATAGTAATAAGCCCGGCAATGGAGTGGATTCCTCCGGAAGTGTCCAAAACGGTTAAAAACATCGGATCCGTGTATATTAAAGATATGCAGTCAGTCATTGAACACAACCGGATTTCGGAATACAGGGTAAACGCCAAAGTGTGTTTTGAAGTCCCGGACGAATAAAGTATCAAAAATCTTATTACACGGCAAAAAATCAATTTCAATAACTCCTCGATTTGTATCCCCTATCTAGAGAATGTCTGCCGGCAGGTAGGGAGCTTATTGGTGTGTTGGTAATAACTTTGTAGATAATAGAAAAAGTCAGGATGAGTTCAACATGAAAAATAATTATTTTGCATGAAAAGTAAGTAAATAAAGAGGGCATCATCAAATTTGGTTACATTTACTTTTCTATCATATGATATTGCAGTATCCTCAAAAGGCACAAAATTGGAATTCTATTTCTTATTGTAGATGTCCTTTATGGAAATACTATTTCCGTTTTCATCTTTAATATTCAAATCATATCGGATATGAATAATAGTCCCTATAGGAGCATAGTAATATATATACCACATATCCGCTTCTTTAGTGCCTATGCAACCGTTGGAATAGGCTTTTTCCAGGGTTTCCGGATTGGTTGTGGGATGGATCATCTGCCCGTTACGCACTCCGTTTATTTCCGTTTCTATCCAGGGAATTTGCGGCATTACGGTAGTTTTGCCATCATCCCTTTTGGTCAGGTAAAAACGCTTTCCGTTAACCGGGTTATAAAATGCAGGGTTTCTTTCATGTCTTACTATGGTCCCTTTGCCGCTTGCGGTTTGGAGGTTGGTAATGCGATTTCCCATGGCGAGGTATTTTCTGGTGTTTTGGCCCACCCGTATAGGAAATGTGTACAGTAATAGGGAGTCCTGGTAAATACGAAGTTTGTATTCGGGAACATTGATGTCGATAAGCGCGTTCTCAAAAGTGTTTAACAGCCGGGGTACAGCCGTGGAATCCGGGATCATAAGAGAATCACCTGCCCGTAACACGATCATCTTCTTTTGGTCATACACAAAAGAGTCTTTGGCTATTTGCCGGTAATAGTCCGTATTGGCCAGGGTGTCTATGACCCACGGATTTGCACGTACCAGCAAATGCTCGGTAAGCGGATAGTTGATTTCCGGGGCATGCCGGGAGACCAGCGAGTCCATAAAATTAAAATATTCTCCTATGGTGACATCACGGGAAATACATGCGTGTTTTTCCATCGAATCCTTTGTTGTAGGCATTGTCCCCGGTGGAAAATACGGGGCCTCACCAGGAAAGGAAGAGATGATCAACGTCCAAAATAACCATATTGCAGTCATAGCTGTAATTTTTGATATTATTTTTTTATCCTTTTGGCTGGACGAGAGGCGCCTGATACCGTCTTCTTCCGCCGGTTTCTCCAAACCACCATTTGGTGTTATAGGCTTTTCTGACCAGGCCGAACTTCTGAATGGCCTGGGTGTTCAGGTGATTGACCATATCTTCCACGGAATCCGTAATAAAAAGTAATTTCAGGTCTTCCGGATCAATGCTTTCGTTCCTGGCCATTAATTGAATGTGTTCGTAGAGTTCCTTGTGATACGCTTTCCCGAACAAAACAACCGGGAAATGGTTTATCATTTTGGTCTGGATGAGGGTAAGGGCCTCGAACAGTTCGTCCAGTGTTCCTATACCGCCGGGCATGACAATAAAGGCGTAGGAATACTTTATCAGCAAAAATTTCCGGACAAAGAAATACGGGATATCTATCCATTTGTGCAGATAAGGGTTTGCTTCCTGTTCATGAGGCAGAATGATATTGCATCCCACAGAATATCCCCCGTTTTCATAAGCGCCCTTATTCGCAGCTTCCATGATACCGGGGCCGCCGCCTGTCATTACGGTAAAACCCATTTTCGCCAGGGCCTTTCCTATTTCTTCCGCCTGTTTATAATAGAGATTATCCGGTTCGAAACGGGCGGAGCCGAAAACAGTGACACAAGGACCTATAAAGTGCATTTTCCGGAAAGCACGTATAAAACTGTACTGTACCTTAATAGTAAAAAGCAACTCCTTTATACGATCTCTCGGGCCTTGCAGGAATGCTTTTTCTTCTTGGGTAAGGAATGAATTCTGTGTCATTTTGTAATTGTTGGTTACATGTATTTGGATAAAAAGGAAAAAAAGCGTTTTTTCAGATCGGTGTAGATGGAACGCTGCGTATCCATTTTTTCCCTCATGTCCTGGTGAAATCTCAGCGCTACCCGGTCTATAGCATCTTCATTGGCCATAAACTGACCGGCGATACCGATTTCATGAGCTTCTATTTTATTTTTCAGGCTTTCTATTTTACCCTTGTGCAGTATAAACTGGTTCTGAAATTGTCCCATTTCTGCCAGTACCCTGTCATTTGTCCATTTTTGCTGTATTTCCTCCAGCCTGTTTTCAAAAGAGACTATTTCGTCCTCCCGGAACAGGAGCTCTTTCTCCCAGAGTTTATGTTCAAAATGCAGATGCGCGTTGTCGATGATTGGTTTCATGGTATATGCTATTTAGTAAACCTTGCTAAGGTATTGTTATGTGTAGGGTTACGGAATGATAAATATCAGTGCAGAGGTATGATATTAATCATTTCCGCAATACTGTCTGAAATATACCTTTGAAGAAATAATCACAGTATATGTCGGGTGTAAAGCCAATATCGGACTTTTTCCAGCTAACGGGGGAGCTTTTCGTTTTCGGAAAGCGTTTTTTTGCCGAAGTATGGAAGCCCCCTTTTGAATTCGGGGAATTGTTACGTCAATGTTATAACGTAGGCAATCGGTCTTTGCCCCTGGTAGGAGTAACCGGTTTTATCATCGGTCTGGTACTGACCCTGCAAACACGGCCTACCTTACAGGAATTCGGTGCCGTGTCCTGGATGCCTGCCATGGTAAGCATTTCCATTATACGGGAAATAGGCCCGGTGGTCATAGCTCTTATCTGTGCCGGGCGCATCGCTTCCGGTTTCGGGGCAGAACTGGGGTCTATGCGGGTCACCGAACAAATTGAGGCCATGGAAGTTTCCGGGACTAACCCCTTTAAATTCCTGGTCGTTACCCGGATTATGGCTACGACACTCATGATTCCCTTACTGGTCATTTTCGGAGATGCCCTAGCCCTGTACGGCTCTTACCTGATAGAACACATAAAAGGAGATGTCTCTTTTATGCTGTACTTCAACCAGGTTTTCGAATCGCTGGAGTTTAGTGACCTGGTCCCTGCCACAGTGAAGACCTTTTTCTTTGGTTTTGCCATAGGTCTCGTGGGGTGCTTCAAAGGGTACAATTGTGCCCGGGGTACCGTGGGAGTGGGTGTCGCTGCCAATACGGCGGTAGTCATGGCTTCCATGCTCATTTTTATACTGGACTTCGTAGCGGTTCTGATCTCGGATATATTTTACGAATTATGAAAGGAGAAAAAAATATGACAACTGTAATATCCCATACCGGAAAAGACCGTGAAGTAGTCATCGATATCAAAGGACTCCGGAAAGCTTTTGAAAAAAATCATGTGCTGAACGGTTTTGAAATGAAACTTTTCAGAGGGGAAAACCTGGTAATCATGGGCAAATCCGGATCGGGTAAGACCGTAATGGTAAAATGCCTGGTGGGACTTATGCGGGCAGACAGCGGCAGTATTGAGATCATGGGGAAGGATATAACAAAACTGGACAGGGAAGCACTGGATGTGCTTCGTGCCGATATCGGTTTCCTGTTCCAGGGAAGCGCCCTTTACGATTCCATGACGGTAAGGGAAAACCTGGAATTTCCGTTGCGAAGGCATAAAGAGAGGTTTGGAGATAAAGCCGGCATGGAGGATATGGTTGTCGAAGCCCTGGAAAATGTAGGACTTGCCCATACCCTGGACTTAATGCCCGAAGAACTTTCCGGGGGTATGAAACGACGGGTGGCCCTGGCCCGGACATTGATCATGAAACCACAGATTATTTTGTATGACGAACCTACCAGCGGACTGGATCCCATTACAGCCAAGGAGATCATAGAACTGATGCGGAACATCCGGGAAAAATATCACACTTCGTCACTGATCATCACCCACGACGTGGATTGTGCCAGGGTTATTGCCGACCGGATGATACTCCTGGTAGACGGAATCAATTATGCCGAAGGAAGTTATGAAGAATTATACAGGGCTACCGACCCGAAGATCAGAGCCTTTTTTAAATAACAACATCATGACAAAGACAGCTTCAGAAAAAGTACGGTTAGGGGTTTTTGTAATAGCAGGAAGTCTTTTCCTCCTCGCCGCAGCCTATCTTATCGGAAACAACCAGAACCTGTTTCGCAAGAGTTTTACCATAAATACGGTTTTTACCAATGTTAACGGGTTGCAGAAAGGAAATAATGTCCGGTTTGCCGGAATTAATGTGGGAACGGTCAAGGCTATGGAAATGGAAAGTGATACCGCTATCCGGATTTATATGGTTATCGAGGAAAAAATGCTGGGATTCATCCGGAAAGATGCTATTGCCACCATAGGTTCTGACGGATTGGTAGGAAATATGATTGTGAATATTATCCCCGGTACGGGTTCGACAGAGACGATACGGGACGGAGACCAGATCGTTTCCTACACCAGGATAGGTACCGAAGACATGCTGAATACCCTGAGTACCACAAATGAGAATGCCGCGATGCTTATGGCCGACCTGTTAAAGATCACACGTTCGCTCACTCAGGGAAAAGGAACTTTAGGACGGTTGCTGAACGATACGGTAATGGCGACAGATCTTCAGCAGACTTTGGTTAATTTAAAACAAGCCAGTTACCGTACAAACCATGTTTTTAGTCAGTTAGATGGAATGATTAAGGACATCCGCCAAAAGGAAAATGTAGCGGGAATACTCTTGCAGGATACCCTTGCAGGAAAGAAGGTAAAGAATATCATTACCAACCTGGAGGCATCGAGTACCGGAATGAACGATATGGTCCAAAACCTCAATGATGTGGTCCTGGAACTCAGGGACGGCAAAGGCCCCCTGAATTATATTGCAACGGATACACTCCTGGTGCGTCAACTGGAAGCCACCATGCATAACATAGAAGAGGGAACCGGCCGTTTTAACGAGAATATGGAAGCCTTGAAGCACAACTTTTTGTTCCGGGGATATTTCCGGAAACAGGAGAAACAACAAAACAGGAAGATTAAATAGATCCCCGGTTTTAGAGGATGACCGGGCAGAGAACATGTATAAGCAGGCTGAATACAGATAAGAAGAAAGTGTTTCCATCCGACATTATTCACGTTAAGTAATAATCTCTACTAACAAGATAGGGGAAAACCACTTTATACGGGATGGCCCGGTATGGAGTGATGCATCTCCAACCAAAAAATTAAACTGATGAAAAAAATAATCGTTCCCACAGATTTTTCGGACTATGCCGAATACGCCCTGGAAGTTGCAGCTTCCATAGCTAAGGAGCAAAATGCCAAAATTTTATTGTTTCATATGGTAGGGGTATCCCGTACCTTTTTTACGGAAAATGAATACCAGGAATATGCCGAGGCCATGTATTATATGAAACTGGCCCGTAAAAAGTTCGATGAATTGCTGTCCAAAAGCTATATGAAAGGAATAGAAACGGAATGTGTGGTGCAAAATTACAAGGACTTTTCGCAATTAAACGATGTAGCAAAAGAGAAAGCAGCAGACCTTATTGTCATGGGATCACATGGTGCCGGAAAAACGTTTGGCATGTTCGTGGGCTCCAATACGGAAAAAGTGGTACGTCATTCGGATCTTCCCGTACTGGTTATAAAAGAGCGTATAAAAGGTTTTAAGATAAACAAAGCGGTCCTGGCCTGTGATTTTGAGCCTGGAAGCATTCACGCATTCCGGAAAGCCATAAAATTCTTTGCTTTATTCCGGAGTAAAGTACATATGTTGTATGTGAATCTACCCGGGGAATCGTTCAGGGATACCCTGCAGATCGAGGAAAAGGCAAGGGAATTTCTGTTCAATGCCGAAGGAAGGGACAAAAGGCTGGAAGACGTGAATTACTGGAACGACTATACTACGGAGCATGGCATCTCTGCCTTTAGCCGGAAAGAAAACGCTGATGTCATTGCTGTGTTAACCCACGGTAGAAGAGGCCTGGCCCATTTCTTTATGGGAAGCCTGGCGGAAGATATGGCAAACCGGGCAAAATGGCCTGTTGTAACCTTTAAAATGGATTAGCCTGAATCCCGGAATATAAGTCCTATGGTTTAGAGTTTATAAATACTCCATGTTCCGTTTTTGTCCTTTACACCAATAAGACGGGGAGATATTACTTTAGCCTCTATTTTGGGCTGTTTATATCTTTTTTCCGTTAACAGGACTCCCTTGATCTGTCTTAAATACCGAACGACTTCCCCTTTTTGGTTTATGATCACTTCGTCAAATTCATTGGCAATGATATCCTTGTCCATGTATTCGTTTTTTCCGCGGACCGTTCTACTCGTTACAATGGCAAAGGCCAGGCCATTATCAAAAGAAGTAGCATTGAGAAATACGGGAGATATAACTGTTTTTCCGGTTTGGTCCATATACCCGTAATACGCTATACCTTCTTTAACTTCCTTTATCAGGCAGAGCCCTTCCTTAAATGCAGGAGCATTGCCATGAACTACAATGTCCGGTCTGAAACCGATAACCAGGTCACCGTCGGGATTAATAAATCCCCATTCCCCGTTTTTTTCAACAGCGATAAGATCATCGGAAAGTTCCCCGATTCCCGATATCCCGGAAATTTGCTGTGCGAAAAGGGTAATACCCGACAGCAACAGTGTCCAAAAAATAAAATGTCTCATCTTTTCTTAATTTTAATGTTTGTGTCGAATGTATATGGAATTTTCCGGGTGTAAAATGATAAATATCAGTATATAAGACAGCGGTACATTGATATTTATCATGTTTTTTGTTCTGAGGTAAGGTTATTTTTGACGGTATATAAAAACCGCAAAATGAAGAAAATACTATTACCCACGGACTTTTCCGACAATGCCTGGAATGCCATCGCATACGCCCTGGAGATGTTTAAAGAAGAGGAGTGCGAGTTTTATGTATTGCACACTTATTTGCCTGCTTTCTACGAAGTGGATTATCACGGGATAATAGAAAACACTTTATCCGGGTTGGATACGACTATGGAAAGGATTCACCGGGAGTTTCCCAATGAAAAACACAGGTTTTATTCGCATTCGGACTTTGATCTGCTTACGGATGAGGTCAGGGACCTTACACGGGATGAAGGGATCGACATGATTGTTATGGGAACCAAAGGAGCTACCGGGGCCCGGCGGATCTTATTCGGAAGCAATACTGTCTTTGTAATGCGGAAAGCTACGATCCCGGTATTGGCCGTTCCCGACAGGTACGAATATAAAGGAGTGGAAAGAATACTGTTTCCCACGGACTATCTCAGGCATTTCAAAAAAGAAGAATTGGTGCCCCTGGTGGAAATAGCAAAAAAGTATCAATCCGAAATTACAGTACTTCATGTGGAAGAAGACCTGGATTGGACGGAAAATGAACAGCAAAACAAGGAAAGGTTAAGCGAACTCTTAACGGGTGTCGATTTTGACTTTGTGGTTGTCAACGATACGGACATCCCCGCCGCAATAGACGATCATTTAAGAGAGAATCATTACGGTTTACTGGTTATGATGCACCGACAACATTCTTTCCTGGGAAGATTGTTGCGGAGAAAAAATATCGATACCATCGGGTTTAAACTGGCGATCCCTTTTCTGGTACTTCAGGGAACTCCTGCAAAATAATCAAAAAGAATAAACCGGTATCCGGAATAATCATTGCCGCGTCTATTTTAAGATTATTTAAGTTGTAAAAGGTTCCATAGTAACCGTTGAAAAACCACAAAAACAGACATATGAAAAAAATACTGATCCCCACCGATTTTTCCGTCAATGCTCATAAAGCTATGGAATATGCCATATATCTTTTTGAAAGGGAGGCATGTACTTTTTATCTTTTAAATGCACAGGACACGAACCTGACAAGTTTAAACGCCGGGAGAACCAATAGTTTTTCTGCAAAAATGATGGAAGACCTGTTCAGAGAAATCTCTATAAAAAACACGAACCCGAAACATTTTTACGAAAGGGAAATAATATATGATTCTTTGGTTAATGCCATAGGGACAACAGTAATCTCCAAAAATGTGGATTACATTTTTATGGGGACAAAAGGCTCTACGGCGGCGAGAGAGATCTTTATGGGAAGCAATGCACTGAAGGTAATTAAAAACATGGATATCTGCCCGGTGGTAGCCGTTCCCGCGGAGTATGATTACGACCTTCCGGATGAAATACTATTTCCCACGGATTTTAAAAATACTTATGAAGAACCCGGATTAAAGCCCCTGAAGGAAATTGCCAGGTTGTGGGGGGCGAAAATTAGGATATTGTATATCACAGAAGAAGAACAACTAAACGATGTACAGGCAAAGAACAGGAAAAAACTGGGAAGGCTGTTAAAGAATCTAACCTTTACCCAGGAAGAAATTGTTAAATACGGCAATATATCCAAGGTTATTGCCGGGTATTCCGAAAATAAGTCTATCGGGATGGTTGCCATGATAAACAATAAACACAGTTTTGTGGAGAAGCTATTCCGGGAACCGGTAATCAGAAATGTGGTTTTCAGAACAAAGGTCCCTTTTCTGGTGATACCGGATATAACATGATCTTTATCAAAGATATGAAGAGACCAGAAGTGGGGTAAAACCATAATGAGATATCCCTATTCCCTGTCCGGTACGACAGGATGTATAAAATACCTATTACTAAACTAATAAAGACAGGTCCGATGAAACGAATACTTGTTCCCACCGATTTTTCCGCCAATGCAAGAAAAGCTGCTGAATATGTTGTTCAACTGTTCCGGGATGAGGCGTGTGAGGTCATACTGCTCCATACCTTTGGTTCCGGCAGTACGACAAATATGATGGTTTTACAGGCAGCCCATCCTGCTTATGAGGCAGCACTTGTAAAGTCGCAGAAAGGATTGAAAAAACTTTTTGATATTCTTAACCTCCCAGGGGTAAACGAAGATCATTCTTTTGAAATGGTTTCCAGGTATGGTCACCTGGTTGAAGTTATCAGGGAGATAATAGCCGCAAAGGATATCGATATGGTCGTTATGGGTACCCGGGGGGCAACCGGGGCTAAAGAAAGATGGTTTGGCAGTAATACCGTTGCGGTAATGGAAAGTGTGTTCAACTGTCCCATACTGGCAGTACCCGAATCTGCCGAGTTTAAAATTCCCGGAGGGATCGTATTTCCGTCTTCCTTTAAAAATTCCTATAAAAGAAAGGATATCAGTCCGCTACTGGAATTGGCGAGAAAACACAAATGCATCGTAAGAATATTACATATCGGGGACAAGGAAGAGCTGGATGAAGAACAGCGCGATAACAAAGCCTGTCTTATGGTAAGGCTGGAGGGGATAAAAACCTTTTATCATGCTTTGACCAATATAGATACCGAAACGGCGATTCGTTGTTTTACGGAAAGCCGTGAAGATGTGGACATGATAGCGTTTATGAACCAAAAGCGGAGTTTGTTCCGTACAATGATCAAAAAACCTGTACTCAAAGGGCTGGGGCACCATGGCAAAGTTCCCCTACTCGTTATGTATCGCTCGTAAAATTGATTAACCGGGTATTTATTCTTAAATTTATATATTATCCGAAAGCCCGGAACACAAAAATGTAATCTAAAAATCAAAGACTTATGAAGAATGTAGGTATCTGGATGGACAGGAGAAAAGCCCATCTCGTCACCATGGAAAAGGGTGATGAAAAACTGGAAACGGTAATTTCAAACATAGAGGCCTACAGGCCCGTAGGGGGATCGCGATCCAAAACAAGGTGGGGTCCACAAGATGTGGTCCAGGACAGCAAGTATACGGAAAGGAGAAAACACCAGATGAAAAGGTATTTTGAAGACCTGGCCACGAAGATCAGGGATGCGGAAGTCATAGCTATTTACGGCCCCGGGGCTGTAGGGCATAAATTTGCCGAATACCTGGAGAATGACCACAAACCTTTAAGAGAAAAAGTAAGATGTGTAGAAAAGGCTGATAGTATGACAGAGAATCAGGTGAGAGCATTGGTACGGAACTTTTTTGTCTCCGTTAACCGTGACTGATACTATAGCTAAAAAAGGTAAGATCGCAATACCTGACCGGAAATATGGACCATACCCAATCGTTTACAATTACAAAAGCCTCGGGAGAGCAGGCCGATTTTTCTTATGAGAAACTGCGTGCTTCCCTGAAGCACACCGGGGCGGGAGGGCAGCTTATAGAGCATATTATCCGAACGGTTCACAATGAACTTTACCCCGGTATTTCCACCAGGGAGATTTACAACCGGGCCTTTGCCATGCTTCGGAAAGACACCCCTGTATTTGCGTCTAAATACAAGCTCAAGAAGGCTATTTTTGAACTGGGGCCTACGGGGTTCCCGTTTGAGAAGTTCATTGGAGCTGTGTTACGTTATTCGGGCTATGAAAATGAAATAGGAAAGGTAGTTCCGGGAACCTGCGTAAACCATGAGGTTGATGTATTTGCAGGCAAGAACGGAACAATTACCCTTGTAGAGTGCAAATTTCATAGCGAACAGGGCCGGAAATGCAATGTTAAGATTCCCCTGTATATCCATTCCAGGTTCCTGGACATAAACAGTGCCTGGAAGAAAAATGGTGAAAATGATATGACAGAACCCTGGGTGGTGACCAATACCCGTTTTACTTCTGATGCCCTGCAATATGCTCAATGTGCCGGATTGTATTTGTTGAGCTGGGACCATCCGAAAGAAAATAGTCTGAAGGACAGAATAGACCGTCTCGGGTTGCATCCTGTCACATCTTCGACTTTAATGACAAAACGGGAAAAACAGTTTTTACTGGATAAAGGTATCGTACTATGCAGGGATTTGCACAAAGAATCCTTTATGCTCGATCATATTGGTGTTTCCGAAAAACGGAAGAAAAATATACTTCGGGAAATATGTGCATTGTGTAATGTAAATCACGCGGCAGAATGAAAAAAGAGGTTAAAATACATTTCCTGGGAGCCGCCGGCACTGTTACGGGGTCCAAATTCCTGGTAGAGACATCAGATCTGAAGGTCCTGATTGACTGCGGATTGTTCCAGGGAACCAAAGCATGGCGGGAACTGAACTGGCAGGAGATGGAGTTTGATGTGGCGGATCTGGATTTTGTAATCCTGACTCACGGTCACCTGGATCATGTAGGATATTTGCCCAGGCTCGTAAAACAGGGGTTTGAAGGTAAGATATACGGTACAGCACCTACGCTGGCCATAACCCGGATCATATTAAAAGACAGTGCTAAAATACAGGAAGAAGATGCCGATCGAGCCAATAAAGAGGGATTTTCCAGGCACCACCCGGCCCTGCCGTTATATACCGGGGAGGATGTGGAAAAAACCTTGCTGCACCTGGAAGTACAATCCCGTGACCATTGGATACATTTATCAGGAGATATTGCCGTCCGGTTCCGATATAACGGTCATATTCTGGGAGCGACATTTATAGAAATGGACCTATACGGCAAACGCCTTGTGTTTTCCGGGGACATAGGCAGGCCCGGGGACCCGCTTTTGTTTGATCCCGGGAAACCGGATAAGGCCGATTATCTCTTTGTGGAATCTACCTACGGAGACCGGCTCCATCCCCGCGAAGATGCCAGTGAAGTACTGGGTACTATAATCGGGGAAACCATACACAAAAGAGGGAACCTTATTATTCCCAGTTTTGCGGTAGAGCGGACGCAGGTGCTGATATATCTTTTGTGGAAGATGTACAAAAGAAACAAGATACCCCGTATCCCCGTTGTTATAGATACACCTATGGGCGAACAGGTACTGCAGGTTTTTCTACAGTATTTGGACTGGCACAAGGTAAGCCGGGACGAGTTCAGATCCATATTGAACTATGTGGAAATTGTAGACTCTTACCGGGAAACCTGGAATGTTATAGATAATACCCAACCAAAAATAGTGATTGCAGGAAGTGGTATGGTAACCGGGGGTAGGGTGCTGACCTATTTAAAACAGCTGATAGATAAGGAAAGCACTACCGTACTTTTGGTAGGTTTTCAGGCCGAAGGGACCAGGGGAAGAGACCTGAAGGAAGGTGCGAAGGAAATTAAGTTTTTTGGTAAATATTATCCTGTGCGTGCCAAAATAGAATGCATGGACTCTCTTTCGGCCCATGCAGACCAGGAGGAATTATTGAACTGGCTGTCTGAAATCAAAGGAAAACCGGAGAAAGTTTTTCTCATCCACGGAGAGCCGGAAAGCGCACGGGTTTTCGGGGAAAGGATTAAAGATGTGTATTCGTGGGACACTTACATTCCGGAACACAACGAGGTTATTACCCTGTTGCTTTAATGTCATTTTTCCTGTTGGTTGTGAAGTCCCGAAGAATCACAAAAAATATTGCAGAAAACAGATAACAAAATAAAAATGTTGTCATGAAATACTATTATGGAAGAATACTGAAGGATATCTCTTTTGACGAAGCCGTTGAAAAGGTAACCGGAAAACTATCGGAAGAAGGGTTTGGCGTACTCACCACTATTGATATTAAAGAAACGCTTAGAAAAAAACTGGATGTAGATTTTAAGAACTATAAAATATTAGGCGCGTGCAACCCGGCATTTGCCTACAGAGCCCTGCAGGAAGAAGATAAGATCGGTATAATGCTGCCGTGTAATGTGGTGGTACAGGAAAAAGCGCCCGGATTAGTGGAAGTAGCAGCAATTGACCCTGTTATTTCCATGCAGGGGATCGGAAATACTGCACTTGCCGGTATAGCGGAGGAGGTGAAAAATAAGTTGCAAAGAGTTATAGATATGTTGTAATCATGGCAGACATGTTTTTTTCGAAAGCAAGATCTCTTATGTCGTTAATATTTCCAGGAATTTCAGCGCATCTTTGTCTATATTCATATTCCTGTTTTTTACATTTGCAAGCGGCGTTGTGAAAAGATCATTTTTTATAATGCCAACCATACTGTTCTTTTCTCCCTTCAGCAAGGCTTCAACGGCTGCAACTCCCAGTCTTGCGGCAAGTATCCTGTCAAAAGCCGTAGGGGAACCTCCCCGTTGAATATGGCCAAGAACAGATATCCGGATATCCCTTCCCGCCGCATGTTTTTTAACCTTTTCCGCTATGGTGATGGCACCTCCGCTTTCATCGCCTTCTGCTACGACAATGATAAGAGATGTTTTTTCCCTGTTCCTGTTTTTAGCAAAACTGCGTTGTAAATATTCCAGATCGGCTGTGGTTTCGGGAATCAGGATACCATCTGCTCCGGAAGCCACTCCTGTGCCATAAGCAATATAGCCGGCATCCCTTCCCATCACTTCTACGATGAAAATGCGATCATGAGATTCGGCGGTATCCCGTATTTTGTCTATGGCCTGCATGGCAGTGTTGAGAGCGGTGTCATAGCCTATGCAATAGTCTGTTCCGGAAATATCATTATCTATGGTTTTCGGGATACCTATGACCGGAATGTCTTTATACTCTTCGCAAAATACACGACCTCCTTTTAGCGAACCGTCACCGCCAATGAGTATAAGGGCATCTATTCCGTTTTCCCGGAGCCGGTGATAAGCTGCTTTGCGTCCCTCGTCGGTTTTAAACCGGGCGCTTCGGGAAGATTTTAAAATAGTTCCCCCGAGATGTATAATATGATTTATTCCGGGAGGATGCAATGGCATAAAGTCCCCGGTAATCATACCTTCAAATCCTCCTTTTATCCCCAGAGTTTTTATATTATGGTAGGAAGCGGCTTTCACTATGGCCCGGATACAGGCATTCAGGCCCGGAACATCTCCTCCTGAAGTCAATATGGCAATTTTCTTCATGCTCTGATCTTTTGATGACCGTGTTCGTAATGATACAGCAAGTGTTTTAGGTCGTCTAAATATCGGGAAAAAATTTCATTGTCCAGTCGCGGCTGCTCCATATACGGAATAGTTATGGGGTTTTCGTCCAGCAACAAGTATAGTTCGGGATACTCTTCTTCGATTTTTGTTAAAAGAGCGTAAATGTCATTTTGGATTTTTCCTGGTTGTTGCATGACAATTATATTAAATGTGATCCTAAAAGTAGCTATAAATGAGCTTTTTGTGTATGATAAATGTCATTGACAGCTGGTCTTTTGGGAATTATTTTTAAACCGGTTAACCATACGGTTTTTTATGATGAATAAATTACCCGGTAATGTGTTTTCCTATATTCGCAGACATTTCAGAGAAGGATATGTCAGAAATGTCGAATCCGTGCGAGATAAAAACGGTCATTTGCTGAGCAAAGCAAAAGTATGGAGGCGATCCTGGTGATTGACCAGGAGCTGAAAGGTCTTTTCATAAGCATTATCTATGATCTGTTGTACTTCGGTGTCTATCTTCCGTGCGGTTTCCTCGCTGTATGGCCTGAATAAGGATTGTTCCGTTCTCCCTGTGGAATCGTAATAGTTGATGTTACGTAAAACATCAGCTTGGCAATGATCTGTTTTTATCAATGGGTGCTTTTATGATCCTTATCACTATCCGGAGAACAATCACACATATTGCAGATTACGGTACGCATGTGTTCATCGCTCATCATCATAAAACTCATAGTTTCGCAAAAAACACTGTCCCTGCCCATCATATCTATGAGGTGCTGCATGGTACCTTTTGCTGCTTCCCGGTTGTTTTCCAGCATATTCCGGGTCAGTTTAAAGTCGTTGTTCAACAGGTGTATAGCGTATTCGTTTTTAGTGATATGTTCCATAATTTCTCCTGTCATTCCCCGGTCGTTACACATAGCAGTTATGATTTCATTTCGCTGTACGGGGTCTTTGAGCAACTCCCCGATCGTTTGCGGTTGTTCCCGGGAACAACCGCTTATGAAGAAAGATAAGACCAGAATTATCGGTAATACATTGTTGATTCTCATGTCGTTTTTATCTATGGATTATCAGCGGTTTTGGATATGCATAACCAGAATGGGGGTTTTGGTATAAAAGCTAATGCCTTTTACCACCGGTTTTTCTATTACCCTGTAGAAGAAACTGTGTTTCCTGTTTACCAGTGCAATAAGATCGGCATTCCTGCTTTCGGTAAAACAGCTTATTCCCACGGCAGGCTCAATGTTGGTGAGGGAATGAAAGGTATATTTGGTTCCATCCAGGTGTTCCTCCAATAGTCTTTTGTTCCCTGTTTGGGTTTCCGTAAGTTCTTCGTTCTCCTTGATATGTAATACCCGTATTGTCGGTTTAAATTCCCTCGCTATATTTAATAAAGGAGATATTTCATTTTCTTTATAAGGCAATTCGTAGGAAGTGGGAACAATAATTTCCCTGTATCCCGTAAATTCAGCCTGGGAAGGAATAGCCAGGACCGGGCAGGCGGTAACATTTTCCATGACGGTCACAGCATTGCTCCCGTAATTTATTCCTTTGGCGTTTTTGGCGCCTTTGGTCCCCATAACTACCATATCTATACCTTTTTCTTCTACAAGATGGTTTATGGCGTCCAGGAGAAAATTATTTTTGGAAAGACCTTCAAAAGAATGTTTTGGGTTTTTGGCAAATGCTAACCGGCGTACAGTATCTTTTATATTTTTCCGGCTTTCTTCTAAAGCAATATCATAAGCCGGATTTCCGGGCTCCGGGTACATCATGTTGGAGGTGGAATAATTGTAAACCTTAAATATATTCAACACGTAAAACATACATTCTTCGTGTTTATACAGTTCCGTGGCATAGGCAATGGCGTTCTGCGCGTGGTCTGAGAAGTCGGTGGGAAGGAGGATTCGTTTCATGATTTTTATTTTTAGCGGTTGAAAAAGTTCCGTCAACGGGGACTCATCTGGTGTTTTCTTTTGTTCAATTGTTGTTTTACATCATTTAGTGTTTCGGCCAGTGAAATTTCAAAGGACGTTTCATTGGAAGAAGCAAATATCTCAGGCCCCGGTACGCTGAGCCGGATATCACAGATCTTACCCCTGCCGCCGGAGGACGGGTCCTGTTTAAAAAAGACATCGGCTTTAATAACCCAGTCAAATTTATTGGTCAGGACATGCAGTTTTTTCACGGTGAGAGCTTCAAGTTTTTTGTCAGTGTTCAGTTTTACAAAATGGATGTCAGTTTTCATTTTTTAGTTTTTTTATTAAAAGAGATTCAAAATTCTTTTCCTGTTGCGGATTTTATCCGGATTCTTGTTTCCCGGCATAAAGCCCCGGAGACGTTTTATTTTGTAAAGAAAAGCATAGCAACCCGGTTGTGAAATGATGAATATCATGTCTTTGAAAGTCGGGGAATGATAAATTGGATGTTATTGATTTTTAGAAACTGTTAAAGAGATATGTGAGGGTTATCTCTGCAAAAATCTGTTTCTTAGTATATTTGAATAGCTTATCATACATCTTTGTAAAATCTTTATATCTCATTCCCTAAATTTGTAACAAAACAATTCGTTGGATTTATTCAGAACGAGGAAATATAACCCTGCCAGTCAATATGCGATAAGTGTTTTTCTTATCATTTTGACTTCGATCATCGCTTTTTTTTCGGTAGATTTTATCGGTTATCGGGTGGTGGCCCTGGTTTTGTTGCTGGTCGTTTCACTACTGGCCATGTTGTTTGACATTTTCCCTGTTCTGATCACCGCGTTCCTTAGTGCCCTGATCTGGAATTTTTTCTTTATCCCGCCCACCTTTACCTTTCATATCGGTACCCCGGAAGACGCCTTGATGTTCCTGATGTATTTTGTCATTGCCCTGATCAATGCGGTATTGACTTTCAAGATCAGGGAATATGAAAGAAAAGCCAGGGATGAGGAAGAAAGGGAGAAAAGTATCCGTTTGTACAACACCCTGCTCAATTCCCTGTCACACGAATTGCGGACACCCATATCTGCGATAATCGGAGCCATTGATACTATTAAGGACAATGGAGGGAAATTGTCTCATGGTAACAAAACGGAATTATATTCCGAAATTGAAATTGCAGCGTTTCGCCTGAACCGGCAGGTGGAAAACCTTTTGAGTATGAGCAGGCTGGAAGCCGGGATATTAAAACCCAATCCGGACTGGTGCGATACAAACGAGCTGGTTTTTAAGGTTATTCAAAGCAATAAGGAAGATGCCAGGGAGCATTATATAGAATTTACACCGGATGAAAACCTTCCCCTTTTTAAAATGGACAGCGGGCTTACCGCACAGGTGTTACACAATGTCCTTCACAATGCTTTACAGCACACTCCTGGTGGAACCACGATCCAAATTAAAGTGGAAAATACGGGAGACCAATGCAGAATTACCATTTCAGATAACGGACCGGGATTTCCGGAAGATGAGATAGGCCTGGTTTTTGACAAATTTTACAGGTTGTCCCATTCGGCTACCGGAGGAACAGGGTTAGGCCTTTCCATAGCCAAAGGATTTACCGAAGCCCTTGACGGAAGAATTCAACTGGAAAACCAACAGGAAGGCGGGGCTATATTCACTATTGATATTCCCTCGGAAACCTCATTCCTTAATCCTTTGGAAGATGAATAAAGCGGAAATACTTATTATTGACGATGAACCCCAGATACGAAAACTACTTCAGATCAACCTGGAAAGTAACGGTTATAAGGCAATACAGGCCGTGAACGGGAAAGAAGGCCTGGCCCTGGCAGCAAACCATCTGCCGGAACTCATCCTCCTGGACCTGGGTTTGCCCGACAAAAGCGGACACGACATCCTGAAAGAATTAAAAGAATGGTATCACAAGCCCATTATAATTCTCTCTGTCCGGGATGGTGAAAGCGACATTATTTCCGCACTGGACAACGGGGCTACCGACTACCTCACCAAACCATTCAGAACCGGGGAGCTACTGGCAAGGATACGTTCTGCTATACGGAGAAGTCAACATGTAGCGAACGAAACCACAATAGTCTGTGGTGTTCTTGAAATAAACCTGGTAGCACGGGTGGTTAAAAAGGACGGTAAAATTATAAAGCTAACCTCAACAGAATATAATCTTTTGGCTCTTTTTGCCAGGAACGAAGGCAGGGTATTGACGCACCAGTATATTTTAAAGGAGATCTGGGGTTATAGTTACCAAGCCGAAACCCAATACCTCCGGGTGTTTGTGGGTACTCTGCGTAAAAAAATCGAAGAGAATCCCAATAACCCGCAGCATATTATTACCGAAAGTGGCGTCGGTTATCGCTTTCAGTGACCTTTATAAAATCTTTATATCTCCGCAATAAACCTTGATTTTTTACATATCCCTTTCACCTGACCTTTGTAGTGTTCAAATATCACAGGTGTGAAATGCCCATGAACAGTTCGGACTTATTTCCGATCCCGATAATTATCGGGATCATCGGCGATAATATTCCCGGGTATTACTCACAACGAATTTAAATTATATGATGGAGTCGGTGAGTCTTCGATTTCCATACGGCCTGTGAGAAACAAATAAAAAGAAGAGATGAAATGGAATTTTTTCTATGACGAAACCGAAGGGGTGTCCTATCATTCCTTAAAAGATTGGTACCGGGAAATCCGCTACCTGGTCTGGCCTGCTGTTATTATCATCGTTTTAATGGTTACGGCCTTTCTTCTGGTCTATATCCATGCTATTCTGAATGCTCAATAGTAATATTAAAAAAATGACTACCGAAAACAGAATTTTTGACTGGGGCGAAGATACCGCAGCGATCATTGTTAACATTTGCCTCGATGTAAATGCTTTGAAATTGTTGTGTCGAGAAAGACATACTACGGACATGACCAGAATTTTCCGGTGTGATGAAGATATAGGGAAGAGCCTGGACAGGTTGCTGGGGGCCGGAAACAGGAAAGAATTTAAAGACTGCCTGGAAATTTCCAAAAAACAGGTGGAAGAAATTATCCGGATTGGCACTTCGGGCCAGCTTCATTTTCCGGAGATGTATCCCATAAAAAATTGCCTGGAACAGCTTCACACTCGTCTAAACCTCCTGGAAGAAAAAATAAATAGTGATTAAGTTTGGTCTTTTAGACTGTTTTTAAGAAAAAATATATGCACAGTTTAATTAAAAAATATCGGAAATTCCAATTGTCTCTTTCTCCACAACAGAATTTACTGTATGGATTTATCACCTATACTTGTATAGGCTGGTTGCTCTTATGTTTTCCTTTTTTTCACAAACAGGCGGTTTCAGCCCTGGATAGCCTGTTTATTGCTACTTCGGCGATTTCTACAACCGGATTGGTAACCGTAAGTGTATTTGACACTTATAACTGGTTCGGACAACTGGTGGTGATGATACTTTTTCAGATAGGAGGTATCGGCTATATGACTTTTACTTCTTTTATTTTATTGTCCAAAAAAAGTAACCTTACTCACTGGCACCAACGTATTCTGAATGCAGAGTTTGCCATGCCCAAAGGGTTCCAGATCAAGGATTTTTTGCGGGCGGTCATTATTTTTACCGTGGTGATAGAAACCCTCGGGGCCTTGTCCCTGTATATAGCTTTTACCAGTGCCGGGGTAGAACACAATTTTGCCATCTGGAGCAGTATCTATCACAGTGTTTCCGCTTTCTGTACGGCGGGATTCGGGCTTTATAATGACAGTTTTGAACAATTTGCCGGAAATACTCCGGTCAACGTTATCCTCTCGGTACTGGCTATTTGCGGGTCCCTGGGCTTTATCGTGGTGACGGATGTATGGAACAGGCTATCCGGAAAGGTCAAATGTATTACCTATACTACTAAAATCATTTTTACGGTACTCTTTCTTTTATTGACGATAGGTACTGCTATGATTTACTTTTTTGAGCCGTCTGTAAGTTCTCTGGGAAGCTCTAAACTAATGGCTTCCTTTTTCCAGGCCATGACCGCATTGACCACGGTAGGTTTTAATACGATTCCGATCGGTGATTTTTCGCTAGCCGTTCTTCTTATAGTCATTCTTTTGATGTATGTAGGAGCTTCTCCTTCCGGTACCGGAGGTGGACTGAAATCCACAACCCTAACAGCTTTGATAGCCATTATGTGGAGCCGTATCCGGAACAATAACCGGGTGACTTTTTTTGGTAAGACCATTCCTTTGGAGCGCTTGTATGTAGCGACTTCGGTTTTTATCCTTTATGCTTCGGTCATATTTGTGGCTACCTTATTGCTGGCCTTCACAGAAGATTTTCCCCTGCACAATATCCTGTTCGAGATCACTTCTGCCATCGGTACGGTGGGGTTAAGTACTGGTATTACGGGCGATCTGAGTGCTTCGGGTAAACTGGTAGTCATCTTTGTTATGTTTGTCGGTCGATTGGGAGTACTGACTTTTGGTCTGGCGATTCTGGCGAAAAGACAACGACTCAAAACAAGAGCAGACCTGGACGATCTGGCTGTTTAGTATTTCTCCTTTCTTTTCTCAGATAGTTTCTTAAAATTTTAAACTATGTACATAAGATCAATAATTCTTTGTATTTGCCTTTTTACCGTCTTCAATCACAGTATGGCACAGACCGATAGTTCCTGGCAACAAAAGCCTCAAATCCGCCTTTCCGGTTTTATGGACGTGTTTTATGTCTATGATTTTAACCACCCCGGAACGGACTATCGCCAGCCTTTTTTCTTTAATCACAACCGGCATAATGAATTTAACCTGAACCTGGGACTGGTAAGCCTGGCGTTGGAACACGAAAAATACAGGGCTAATCTGGCCATGCAGGCAGGTACCTATGCCAATGACAATTACGCAGCCGAACCCGGAGTTTTGAAAAACATCTTTGAGGCCAACATCGGAATATCGTTAAACCAAAAGAACAATCTTTGGCTGGATGCCGGGATCTTACCTTCACATATAGGTTTTGAAAGTGCCGTTTCTATGGATAACCCGACATTGACAAGGTCTATGTTAGCAGAGAATTCTCCTTACTTTCTCACAGGAGCCAGGCTCACTTATACACCGAGCAGTACATGGGAATTAGCCGTATTGGTTTGCAACGGCTGGCAGCGTATTGAACGGTTACAGGGAAATTCCCTGCTTTCTTTTGGTACCAGGGTGACTTACAGTCCGGGTGACGGAATGACGTTGAACTGGAGTACGTTTATTGGTACCGATGATCCGGACAGTACACGACGGATGCGGTATTTTAATAATGTATACGGCCAGTTTCAGCTGACGGACAGGCTTGGGATCACCGCAGGTTTTGATATGGGGATACAACAAAAACAGAAAAACAGTTCGGCATATGATATTTGGCTGAGCCCGGTTTTGATAGGGCAATATACGGTAAATGAAAACTGGAAAACAGCAATCCGGGCAGAATACTACCAGGATAAAACCGGGATTATTATTCCAACGGGAACGGCAAACGGATTTACAACCACAGGATTATCCTGGAATGTCGATTATGCACCGATTCCCTGGATGTCTTGCAGGCTGGAAGGCCGTTGGTTGCATAGTCGTGATACTGTATTTGAGACTAAGGACGGAACTTCCAATAATAACTTTTTCATAGGGACATCAATAGCAGTTAAGTTTTCGGAAGTCTTAGGGAGGGATAACCAGGTAAAATAGTATTGAGTTCGTCTAAGACGTGAGGTTTCCGGGATATGATCTCTCCTGTGAGATATGTGAAATCAAACAAAAATATGTCTCGATGAAGTTGCAGGAATTTCTGGCTTGTTTGAGGAATTTTCGGCACGATGATCGTGTGTCTTAAAATACCTTTTTCCCGATGGAAAAATCTATAAAATTACCAATTGCAATTTTCCCTTATTCTTTCCCTTTTAAAATTAAACCCCCGTAAACTCAGTGTTTACGAGGGTTTATTAGTGGAGTCGGAGAGAATCGAACTCTCGTCCAAACAGGCAATTAAAAAGCTTTCTACATGCTTAGTTCTCGTTCGTTTTTCGACGCAGGGCTGACCGAAAACCGCCTACCGTGCGCTTAGCTTCTTAAGGTTTAAAATATTGCCGAAGCTACAATATCTCTATGTTGACTTTTATGGTGCCTCCTTGCGGACCGCCGTCAACAAGGGCTATCCGGAGACATCCTGCTTTTCCGCCTTGCGGAAACGTGGCTAAATCCTACTATAATTCGGATTACGCAGCAAGAGCGTAGTTATTCTCGCCATTTAAAAGGTGTGAAACATGAGATTTAAGAGCTATATCCCAGCGCTCTGCATGCTTACATTTCAATTCGACCCGCTGTCAAAACCAGTCGACCCCAGTATGTAAAGAACGTCGTAAAATAATTACGGAACCGCAAAGGTACTACAAAAAATTATTCGCCGAAAATCTTGCGGGGAATAATTACAACAGTTACATTTGAAACAAATAGTATGCCAAAAAGTTATAAAAATATAATTACATGAAATTTGGAATAATCAGGGAGAGAAAAAACCCTCCGGATAAAAGGGTGGTATTGTCTCCATCTGCCTGTATACGAATTAAAGAACAGTTCCCGCAGGTGGAATTATATATAGAAAGCTCGGACATCCGGGTTTTTTCGGATAAAGATTATGAAGAAGCCGGTTTTCCTGTTACAGATGATGTTGCGGATTGTGATGTACTTTTAGGGGTGAAAGAGGTTCCTGCAGATGCTTTGATCCGTGGTAAAAAATATTTTTTCTTTTCACATACTATTAAAAAGCAGCCGTACAATCGAAAATTATTACAGGCTATCCTGGATAAAAATATAGAATTGTACGACCACGAGGTCATAACGGCACCCGGTGGACGACGATTAGTGGCATTCGGACGTTATGCGGGGATAGTAGGGGCATATAACGGAATAAGAGCTTATGGGTTAAAATCAGGACTTTACGACATCCCTAAAGCCGACACACTTCCGGACCAATTGGCTTTGATCGAAGTTTTGAAAAAAACAAAGCTGCCCGATATAAAAATACTGCTTACCGGAAAGGGAAGAGTAGGCGGAGGTGTAAAAGAAATGCTGGACGGTATGGGACTTAAAGAGGTAGATTATGAGATGTATCTGAACCAGACCTTTTCGCACCCAGTATATTGCCGGATAGATGTACTGGAGTATAATAAAAGGAAAAACGGAGAATCTGCTTCTGTTCCGGATTTTTACAAGAATCCGCAGGAATATGAATCCGATTTTATGCGGTTTGCCCGCGTAACGGACCTATACATAGCAGGACATTTTTACGGTCAAGGGGCTCCCGCTATTTTCACCCGTAAAGATGCTATGTCCCCGGAGTTTAATATTTGTGTTGTAGCGGATATAAGCTGTGATATAGACGGCCCGGTTGCGTCTACTATTCGGGCATCTACCATCGCCGACCCCGTTTACGGTTATGATCCTCGAACCGGGGCGGAGACAGATTTCAGGCAGGATGACGCTATAGCAGTAATGGCAGTAGATAACCTGCCCTGTGAATTGCCCAGGGATGCCAGTGAAGGATTCGGTGATATGTTCACGGAATATGTTATGCCTGCTTTTTTTAATGAGGACAAAGATGGTGTCCTGGAGCGTGCGCGAATGACTTGTGAAGGGCGCTTAACCGATCGTTATGCCTACTTGCAGGATTATGTCGATGGCAAATAGAGGGGCGCTTTCCGGATTCATGCGCCGGTTGACTTGTATTGGGTTTTTTCTGTTTTGACGATAGGATCTGCCTTGGCAATTTTTTCCTGCGCAAGATCTTTATCTTCGCGGTCTGCTTCAGGTTCTTCCTGTACTTTTTCGGCGAGTGTACGGAATTGCAGATCGGCATATATAGGAAAATGATCCGAGCCTACGCCAGGTAATCTGCGGATTTTATTAAGCATAAAATCCTTGGAATGGAATACGTGATCCAGCGGCCATCGAAGAAAAAAATAGCCGGCATGAAATGTACTGAACATTCCCCTGCCTATTCTCGGGTCTAATAATCCGCTGATTTTCCGGAAAAGGGTGGTGGTATATGACCAGGCCACATCGTTCAGGTCTCCGAAAACAAGAGTGGTTTCTTCTGCCCTTTTTACCTTTTCCCCCACAAGTAATAATTCGGCATCCCTGTCTGTAGAGGTATCACTTTCCGTAGGACTTGGCGGCATAGGATGGAGACAATGGATTTTAACTTTCTTCCCGGAAGGTAGCTTTACATAAGATTCAATAGACGGGATATCGTCTTTCACCAGGTACATTGTTTTTGCATCTTCCAGTTCCAGGTTGGAGTACAGGTGCATTCCGTAAAGATTATCTAGCGGGATTTTAACACTATACGGGTAATCTTTTTCAAGGACGTTCAATTGCTCTTCCCACCAGGAATCCGTTTCCAGGGTAAGTACCATATTTGGATTTTTCCGGCGTATAAGTTCAATGAGTTTGTCGGAATTTCTGTTTGGGGTAAGTACGTTACTTATCAGGAAAGAAATACGATTATGATCATCCTTTTTTCCTTTGTAACGGATTACTTCCGTTCTGTAAAATGGGGTATACGGTAAAATTTTTGATGTCTGATAGAAAATACAAAGAGTTAAAACACCTGTAAAAATAAAGGGAAATGGAGTTGTAAAATGAAAAAAACAAAGACATAATACAAGTCCTGTTATTCCCAGTAGCCACAACTGCATTCGGGGAAAATCAAACATACGAATCTGCCAGTCGTCCCACTTCAGGAGTGGAGCAAGAGTGAAAATAATAAAAACGGAAGAAAGCGCAATGGCCGTTATTTCCGGTATCTGCATTATTTATCGTGTTTTGCAATAATCCATATGGCATGAATAATTCCGGGAAGAAACCCTAACAGGGTTAAAAGAATATTCAACCAGAAAGCTCCTTTGAGACCTACGGTAAGGAATACACCCAAAGGAGGGAGGATAATTGCAAATATTATTCTCAGAATACTCATATCTTTTATTATTTTAAAGATTTGTCTAAACTAAGATAGCTTTTTCTGTCTGATAAGACAACTAATATATGCGCATATTTTCCCCAATAGCGATACCTGTTAAAGGGAATTTATTGTTTTTCGGATGGCAACCAGGTTGGTCAATAATTTTTCCAGGTGATCGATATGGAGCATGTTTGCTCCGTCACTTTTGGCATTAGCCGGGTCGAAGTGGGTCTCGAGGAACAATCCGTCCACGCCGTTAACCACACCTGCACGGGCAATGGTTTCGATCATATCCGGTCTTCCCCCGGTAACTCCGCTGGTTTGGTTGGGCTGCTGAAGCGAGTGGGTGATATCCAGTACCACCGGGGCATATTGCCGCATAGTGGGAATCCCCCGGAAATCTACGATCAGGTCCTGGTATCCGAACATAGTTCCTCTGTCCGTAATAACCGCTTGCTCATTACCACTGTCCAGAACTTTCTGTACGGCATGTTTCATACTTTCCGGACTCATAAACTGTCCTTTTTTCAGGTTTATGGTCTTTCCCGTTTTTGCCGCGGCAACCACCAGATCGGTCTGGCGAACAAGAAATGCAGGGATTTGTAGAATATCCACATACTCTGCAGCTTTGGTGGCATCATCTATTTCATGAATATCCGTAACCGTGGGAATATGAAAGGTTTCGGACACCTTCCGGAGTATTTTAAGAGCTTTTTCGTCGCCGATACCGGTAAAACTGTCTATACGGCTGCGGTTGGCTTTTTTGAAACTTCCTTTGAATACGTATGGTATCTGTAGCTTGTCGGTAATATTTACTACTTTTTCCGCAATGCGCATGGCCATCTCTTCTCCTTCTATGGCACATGGGCCGGCAAGGAGGAAAAAGTTGTTGGTATCGGTATATTTTATTTGTGGGATCGCTTCTATTTTCATGGTAACGTTATTTTATTCCTGTCCCGGTATCTACGGAAAAGGGTTTTGTTTTACAATAGCAAATTTAGAGGGTATTTTGTCGTTGTCTTACCACTTCATATAAAAAAACACCGCAGGCCACGGATACATTCAACGAGCCAATACTACCATACATGGGAAGCCGGGCCCTGTGGTCGGCAGATTTCAGAACGGATGGTGAAATACCTTTATCCTCAGCCCCCATTACAATAGCCAGGGGAGTGTCCAGTTGCAGATCGTAAAGCGTATCTTCGGTTTTTTCGGTAGCGGCAATGACTTGTATACCGGATGCCTGGAGATAAAATACAGCATCTTTGATATGGTCTACCCTGCAAATAGGTACATTAAACGCTGCCCCTGCAGAAGTCTTTACCGTATCGGCTGTTACGGGAGCTCCTCCTTTGTTCTGGACAATGATACCGTGTACCCCGGTGCATTCGGCAGTGCGGATGACAGCACCGAAATTCCGCACGTCCGTAAGCTGGTCCAAAAGTAAAAAGAAAGGTGTTTCCCCGGATTCTACAGTATTCATAACCAGGTTTTCCAGGGAATGAAATTCCACAGGCGATATATTGGCAATAACACCCTGATGATTTTTTTTGCTGAGTCGATCGAGTTTCTCCAGGGGAACAAATGATGCGTTTATCTGTTCTTTGCGGAGCAGGGTTTCCAATTCCGAGAACAATGCGCCCTTCAGCCCTTTCTGGATGAAGACCTTGTCAATGGCTTTACCGGAATTAATGGCTTCTATTACCGCCCGGATACCGAATATCTGATAGTCTTTTTGCATGGGGCAAAGGTATGAAAAAGAAGCTGTTCTTATCCTGGATAAAAACAGCTTTCATACATTTGTAAATTTAAGACTGTTAAAAGAACTCGTCGTTATACACAGGGAGGACCTGGGATAAATCTACAGTTTGTCCCGTCATATTCGGGATTTGTGGTGCAGCATGTCAATTCGGGATCACAACACTTTGTAGGAGTTCCGGGAGGAGCTCCGCCAAGAATTGTTTTCTGTTCGTTTTTGTTCAGTACCTGAACGTCTTTTAACTTTAGTAAATCTTGTAGCATAATTGAAAATTAACAGGTTGATTTCTCCCAAACATTTAGAGACACTCAGGACTGTGTCTTTTACAGCTTCCGAACATGTTATTTTATCGGCATATTCTTTGAATTTCAGTGGTCATAACTGCAATAAAGAGTTGCAATATTCAATAACGTTTATCAGGTCTTCTGATTCTTTGACGTTCAGGTTATTTTCTCTAATATACAGTTTTATATCTGCTCCTCTGGCTTTAAATAGCTTTATAACATAGTTGTTTTTAGATTTTATCTCCACGATTTCCTCGTCGCCAAACAGCACAAAAAAATCTTCCAGGTCAACGAATCTTGCGGGTACATCCACATCAAAACTCGTTACTGCAGGCTTAGATTCCGTGAGGACTTTTCGATATTTTTTCAGTAAAGTACACTTTTCATTTTTGGAAACTACTTCAAAGTACCCGAATTCTTTCACATCCCTGTTCTTGTAGTATTTGAAGATAAATTTTCTCTTATTCAACACTATTTCTATGTCACTTGCCGCTGCGACAGCATGTATGGTATCTTCTTTTTTTAGTTCAAATTCTTCGGCATAGATGTTATATCGCAGCATATGTTCACCAAGAGCTTTGTCCCGGTAGTATATGATGCCGGGGGCAAAATTTTCGTCCAGGTAAGCAGAACCGGTGATTTTTGTAGCTGTTGTCCTGTTGTGTCTGGAAGGATCTATTTTCCGGATCACCTGTTGGGCATATTCTATAACCCTGAGGTCTTCTGTAAACCGGTTGGCTGGTTGTGCCCTGTTGGATGGATCCTGGGGATAGAGTGCAATAGTAAATAACATTGCGAAAAGGGTAACGGGTATTATTTGGATTTTCCGGGATTTCATTATTAGCTAATAACAAAGAAAGGGGCGGTACGCCCCTTCTTCAAGTTTACTTATTAATTGTTTTCCGTAAAGATAGCCGGCCAGTCTTCGTCATTTTCCCTGGTAAGCACGGTGGTACCGCCTTCCCCGAAAGCGTTGGACCATTCTATCGTCATTTCCGGACCGGAAACACCGGTTATGATATAGGAATAGGCAGCGGCATCCGAATCTTCCTCCCGGGATATTTCCAACCCCTGACATACCCAACCGATTCTTGTACCGCTTTCCGTATCGGGGTCTGCACCATAACAGGGGTATAGGCCAAAACTGAGATCGGAGGTAGCGTAAGAACCTTCGGTATCGGTTTCTTCCCAGGTCACCGTACCTGTGATGGTATCTTCTTCACATTCGCCGGGAAAGTCGGAAACAGTACCTGTAAAGGTATTTGTGGTTACAAAGGAATGTGTTCCCGCCAGGCTTTCCGTGATCACACACGGAATGGATACGTTATAGGTGAAAGGAGAGGCAAAGAAAGCCCCTCCGGATACGGTGGCACCCACGGTGGATTTGGAAAAAATCCTACCGTCCGTAAGTTCCAGTTCGAAGCTGACAGCCCAGTTATCTCCTCCTTTTACTTCGGATATATCTATCCCGGTGGTTGAGATCATTTCTGCCACAGAAACGGAATATACATACCGGGGCATACCGTCATCGTCTGTTGTAAATTCGGAAGCGGGTATAGTACTGTGCAAAATATCTCCGGTGGAAATCCCGGTATCATTGCTGTCTGCCAGGTCTGTGTTATCCTGGAAACGTATATATGTACGAACTTCCCGGAGTAAGGCACCGTCTTCATAATCGTCTTCCTGAAGAACAACGGTAAAACCAAAACCTTCCTCAAACTGAGAGGTGTTGTAATTATACGGTGTTGCATCGGACTCTATATCGATGGTTCTGAGGATGGCCCCTCTGGTCATATCATCGTAAACCATATCCACTGTTTTATCTCCGTCACAGGAAAGGAATGAGATGATAAGCAAGGACATGAGCAATAATCTATTTGAATGTTTTTTCATGATTCGTATTTTTTTAATTGGCAACAGGAAAACCTTGCTCCGGATTAGTATCCCAGAATACTCTGGTGGTAACATTAGATTTCTGACTTACATTAGCATTATTATTGGCATATGCGGCAGGATACAGGAACGACCGGATAAACCCTCCGGGATTTGGTTCTAGGTTTGGCTGCAGGTCATAAGGGGCTCCTGTTCTTCTGTAAAAATTATAGGCATCTATGCCATTACCGAAAAGAGTAACCCACAATTCTTTGGCTATGATGTTGAATTTTTCGTCTCCGGAAGCAGCATCATAAAGTTGCCCGACTTCCGCCATATAGTCAATGTCATCCGTTAATGGCGCTGCTTCAGACAGATCTGCATTACCATCCAGTTCGCCAAAGCTTCTTACTTTGGAGAAAGATTTGGCAATACCGGCAAGCATATGGCTTTTTGCGTCTGCCGTATTTCCTTCTTCATAGCTGATCTCCGCCAGAAGGAAGTCTATTGTAGAGCTGAGGAGTATGGGGGTAATTCCCGCACCGCCACCTCCGAGGCTTATATCTACGGCTTCAAAAGTATTGTCATCAAATCGTCCTCCTGCCGGGTATACGCCCCAGGTGGTTCTCCGGTTCCCATCGGGGGGAATACCGTCATCATCCCCGTGATCTCGTCCCCAATAACCGTTTGGAAGGTTACAGAAAGAATAGCCACCGTTTATATAATGTTGTGGAGTAGGCTCTACGCTACAGGTGAGTTCCTGTTGGTTGGTCGGAGCCCCGTTACCGGGAGTAGTAGGGTTCTGACGATAGAAATAGTACTGCATCCTGGGGTCTGGTTTTTCAAAAGTGGAATATGCGTTTCCCACTTTATCCGATTGCATGTAATTCATCAGCCAGTTAGGCATATAGCTTTCGGCTCCCGTAGATTTATAGTTGTCTATGTATTTGGGATGGCGGCTGTCCGGATTCACTATATTACGCCCCCATTGAAATTGAAAGTCTTCTGAGATATCTGTGATATAAGTCCCTGAATCTACAATTGCGTTGATATTGTCTATAGCACTGTCATCTACAAGGCGTTGTTGTACGTAAATTTTTATTTTCAGCGAATTAGCAAGTTTTTCCCAATTGGTCCAATCATTACCATAGTACATGTCGAACTGAGGATTGGCCAGGTAATCTTCATCGAGGAACAATACAATGGCTTCATCAAGCAGTCCGAGAGCTGCCTGGTATACGGAAGCTCCGGGATCGGGGGCCGGGTTGAAATTTTCAGCTCCCCGAAGCGCTTCACTATATGGGATCTCACCGAAAAAGTCTACAAGCGTTACTATGGTGTAAGCTTCCAAAACCTTTCCTATGGCAATATGCTTTTTCAGTTCGGTTTCTTCCGCAAGGGGATACATGGCATAAATGTCTGCCAGCATGGTAGAATATGCTGTTCTCCATTCGTAATCAAAATCGGAAGGACTGTATGCCTGTAAATACTGCCTGGTATCCATCCACCCAAGTCTTGTGACCCCGGAGGCTACAATAGCGAGTCCTTCGTCACCTTCACCGTCAAAAAGTTTTGCAAAGTCAACCTGTATCTTGTTTAGATAGAAGTCGGCAGAGGCTTCTCCGGGAGGAAGCTGGTTAGGGTCTTCGGTAAGGTCCAGATCTGTTGTTTCGCAGGAAAACAATATTCCTAATGAAAAGATCATGGGTATTATTTTGTGATTCCACATTTTCATGGTCGTATATTTTAAAAAGTTACTTTTATAGACATTCCGTATCTCCTGGAACTCGGCCCGTTCAGGAATTCAAGTCCGAATCCGTTTCCTACACCCGTTCCAACCGCGTCGGTATCGAAATTTGTACTGGAAGGAACTCCGAAGGCTTTGTACCAGAGATTCTGCCCGCTAAAAGTGATGTTTACGGTTCCGAAAGGTGTTTTTTCCAGCATTCTTTGCGGCAGGGAATATCCGAAAGATACTTCCCGAAGCCTTAAAATGCTACCGTCATATATCTGCAGTTCACTGGGGCCGAAAGCTATATTGGAAAAGTAAAAATCAGAGTTGTTTACCTGGATGTTATTGGTTGTGCCGTCTTCCTTTACCCCGGGAAGGATGAAAGTGTCTTCCCTGTCTTCGGTGTCTGTCACCAGCCCGCGCCCTACCAGGGCAGAAACGGTATTGGTGTAAATATCACCTCCGTGGCGGTATGCCCAGCTCATGCCGAGAGAGAAGTTTTTATACCGGAAGTTGTTGTTTATGTTCAGTCTCCAGTCCGGGTTAGGATCTCCTATTTCAAACAGACCGGCTTCTGCGATGTACATACCTCCGCTATCTACCATAAGGTTCCCGTTTTCGTCGCGTAGTACCCGGTTCCCCATAATTATACCATAGGGTCTTCCTTCAACGGCAAAGTTGCCAAGATCTGAGGTGCCCAGGGTGATGTTACTGTCCTGGGTAATACGAATGTTATCCGTATCGTTCCCCAGGTCCTTGACTGTGGTTTCATCTGTAGTGAAGTTCCCGGAGATCGTCCAGTTAAAACCTTCTCCTTCATTTCGGAATACAGCATAAGAAAGGTCTGCTTCAATACCTTTTACCTGCACTTCCCCGATATTGGTGAATGTGGAAGTATACCCGGTAGCGGGGTCCAGAGGACGACTGGTGATGAGGTCGGTAGTAGTTTTCTGGTATACGGACAGATCAAGGCTCACCCTGTTTTGTATGAACCTGGATTCGATACCCAATTCTATTTCGGATACTCTTTCGGGTTTCAGGCTGGTATTACCAAGTCCGTTGGCAACGGTATTGGAAGTAACCAGGGTGCCGTCAATGATAAATTCCCTGGTGTTGAGGTCCAGCCCGGAAAATATAGGATAATCTCCCGCAAAACCTGCAGAAGTACCATACCCGGCTCTTATTTTAAGGAAATTAAGTCCTTCGAAATTACTCCACCCTTCAAAAGCTGTGGTAGGGATAAAAGAAACGCTGGCACTCGGGTAGAAGATACTACGGTTTTCCGAGGCAAAGTTGGAGACCCAGTCATTACGGCCTACCAGGGTAAGGTACGCATAGTTTTTATAACCGAATTCCGCCTGTCCGTACATCCCGACAATATTTTGATCGGAATCGAATTGTATGGGAGTTTGCGATTCGAAATTATAATGTCTGAAGATGTTAAACACTTTCTGCTGATCGCTTTGTACACCCTGGCGGGAAAATTCGGTACGCCGTGCATTGGCGCCGACGTTAAAAGAGATATCGAGGTCTTCAGTGATGAGGTAATTACCATTCAGCTGAAAAGTATGGTCCCATGTCGTATTTTTATTATCGTAGGTGGTGTATCGGCCTAATAACGGACCTTCTGCACCTCCTTTGTTTTGCCCGCTTTCGTTTCGTTCCGTAAAGAAATCTATGGTTGTTCTCCAGAAAAAGTTAATGTTATCATTTATTTTATAGGAAACAGTTCCGTTTCCGTAGACCCTGTTGGTATATTGGTTCCCGAAAGCATTGGCAGCGGTCCACCTGGGGTTTTGAATGTCGTTTCCACCCCGGTAGTATACACTTCTTCCGTCGACAGGGCTTTGATAGGGAAGGTTCATAAGGTCTATACTGCGTGGTGTAAAGAACAAATGACCGAATACGGAAGAACTTTCTCCGAATGCTCCGTTACCTGCACTGGCTGCAACAGGAGGTGATATAAAATCTGTTCTGGAGTAGTTTAAAGTACCATTAACCGAAAAATTATTGGATAACTCTATTTTACCTCCCAGGCCGAAAGTGTTTCTTTTCAGGGAATTCCCCGGAGTAAAACCCTGGTCGTCCATATGGCCGAAATTGGCATTATAGGCCATTTTACCGTCCTCAGACTGGCCGCCGACGTTTACGGAAGTATTCAGTACGGTTCCCGTGCGGAAAAAATCTTTGACACCATCATAAGGTTGATAGCGATAGGGCACTCCTGCATATTCGGGGAAATGGGATGCGAGAACACTATTATTTTGAGTAGGGTTGTTTATTAGAGGAGTACCATCATTGTCAAAGCCCATAAAGGCACTACCAAAATCGTTGGGATTGGTGCTGGAAAAAGAAGGTCCCCAGTTGCTGAAGAACCACCCGAAAGCCTGGTCAAATCCCCCTCCGTACTTGTCCGTGTAATCGGGGAAGGAGGCAATTTCATTAAAGAAAACCGATTGGTTTACGGTGATTTCAAATTTTTTGTTAGCCGCTCCGGCAGCACCGTTCTTGGTAGTAATGAGGATAACCCCGTTTCTGCCGGCAGTACCGTAGAGAGCGGATGCCGCTAAACCTTTTAGAATAGAAATACTTTCAATGCTGTTGGGATCCAGGTCTATAAAACGGCTGGACCCGTTGTTACCATCCACAAAATCGCCCTGGGCATTGGTACCTGAGTTAAACGGTATTCCGTCAACAATAAAAAGTGGCTGGTTGCCCCCTGTAACGGAAGTATACCCCCGGATAATCATGTTAGTACCCGAACCGGACATTCCGTTGGTAGCATTAATCTGAACGCCGGAAGCCTGACCGTTTAGCACTCTTCCGAGGTCACCTTCCGCCTTTTGCTCCAGGTTTTCGGAACCCACGGTAGTCACCGCGTATCCCAGTGCTTTTTTCTCTCTTCGGATACCCTGGGAAGTAACAATCACTTCATCCAGGGCCTGGGCGCTTTCGGCCAATTGAACATTTATGGTGTTTCCCGTACCGATTGTACGTTCCGCATCCTGCTGACCTATATAGGTAAACAAGAGGGTTTGCCCGGCATTTGCCCGGATAGTGTAATTGCCGTCAAAATCAGTCTGGGTGCCGCTGGTAGTTCCCTTAACGACAATGTTTACCCCAGGGAGCGGCATGCCGTCCTGATCGGTAACTGTCCCCGAGATCGTTTTTTCCTGTGCATGAGAGAGGTGCACAGTAAACGCTAACAGCAGCGTTAAAATGATGCTGAACTTTGTTTTCATATTTTGTTATTATTTGAATTAGTTGTGGGTAAAATTCCAAAAACGGAATTACATATGCAAATAATATGTTAAATTAAGTTAATTTAGTATTTTATTTCTATACTTGTTAAAATAAAGAGAGAAAAATATCTAATGTTGTAAAATAAGTATGGTTACGTTGGGGATTTGATGTTTTGTGTGTAAGTGAATATTTCAGTTGATGAAAGAAATAGAACTGGATTTGAACTTACTTCTTAAGAAGAAGGCTTCGTGAAATTGTAATTCATCTCAAAAGAGATACTATGGCAGCATTAATTTGTGGATTTTAGTTTTAATGAGATAATAAGGTGTTTTATAGTGTTTTAATCGGGATTTTGTCTTATGAAAAAAATGACTTATCTCTATTGTTGTATTCTTTTAATACATACTTCTCTACTTTTTTTTATTTTAGTAAGCTGAACACAATTCCTTGCCCAACAAAAAAAGGAGTTCTACTTGCTAAAACCTATTTATGAATCTAAAGAAATTTCCGTTTTACAGGCAGCTGGATCAAATGGATTGCGGTCCTACCTGTCTTCGAATGATTGCCAGGTATCACGGAAGATCTTATGCTACCGATTTTCTGCGCCGGAAGGCAAATATTACACGGGAAGGAGTATCTCTCGGAGGAATTGCCGAGGCCGCCGAAAGTATCGGTTTTCACTCCCTGGCGGTAAGCATTGATTTCAAGACTTTGGAAGAAGAAGTGCCCCTGCCTTGTATTGCACATTGGAGACAGCGGCATTTTGTAGTTGTTTATGCTATAAAAAAAGGACAGGTATACGTTGCCGATCCGGCTCATGGACTTGTTAAATATGATAAAAGAGAATTTATATCCGGTTGGATAGGCAAAAATGCGGATATTGAAGATGAAGGCTACCTGCTTTTACTGGAACCGACACCCAATTTTTACGAAAGCGGAAGAGATGTAAAAACCGAGTATGGCTTTAAATTCCTGTTCTGGTATTTCAAACCGTATAAAAAGCATTTGACGCAGTTGATCCTGGGATTGGTAGTGGGGAGTTTGCTTCAGTTGATATTTCCCTTCCTTACCCAGGCCGTGGTAGACTACGGTATTAATTACCAGAATCTGAATTTTGTATATCTTGTTCTTGTCGCGCAGTTAACACTGTTTATTTCCCAAACCACGGTAGAACTTATTCGCGGATGGATACTTTTGCATGTAACCAGCAGGGTAAACATCAATCTTATTTCCGATTTTCTCATTAAACTGATGCGCCTGCCTATTGCGTTTTTCGATTCCAAGAACACAGGAGATATTATTCAGCGTATTTACGATCATAACCGGATACAGAATTTTTTGTCGACAACCACTTTAAATACTTTGTTCTCTGCTTTTAATGTGGTGATATTCGGGGTGATACTGGCGTATTACAACCTCAGTATATTTCTCGTTTTTCTGTTTGGGTCCATCTTTTATATAGGCTGGACTTTACTTTTTATGAAAAAACGGGCGGAGCTGGATTATAAGCGTTTCGATCAGTCTTCCGATAATCAGAGCAGCCTGTACCAGTTGATATCGGGGATGCAGGAAATAAAACTGAACGGATCGGAACGGCGAAGACGGTGGGAATGGGAGGCTATTCAGGTACGACTATTCAAGATATCCATAAAAGGTCTGTCACTATCTCAAACGCAGAATACCGGGGGACGCTTCCTGAACGAATTAAAAAATATCCTTATAACCTTCATAGCGGCAAAGTCGGTTATAGATGGGGACCTTACGCTGGGTATGATGCTGTCCGTTCAATATATAATAGGACAGTTGAATCTGCCTATTAATAACTTTATTACTTTCATCCAAAGTGGACAGGATGCTAAAATAAGTCTGGAGAGATTGGCCGAAATACATTCGAAAGAAGATGAAGAAGATCCGTTTGAAGACAATATAACGGACCTTCCGGAAAATAAGAGTATTAAGTTTCGGGATGTAAGTTTTCGGTACGGAGGGCAATCTTCCCCGTTGGTTCTGGATAACCTTAATTTTGAGATACCTGAAGGGAAGGTAACTGCGATTGTGGGGGCAAGCGGAAGCGGAAAAACCACACTGATTAAACTCCTTCTTAGATTTTACGAACCTTCCGAAGGCGTTATACAGGTCGGGAACGCCA
Source organism: Sinomicrobium endophyticum (assembly GCF_052983315.1). Taxonomy (NCBI): domain Bacteria; kingdom Pseudomonadati; phylum Bacteroidota; class Flavobacteriia; order Flavobacteriales; family Flavobacteriaceae; genus Sinomicrobium; species Sinomicrobium endophyticum. The sequence goes on along the minus strand of NZ_JBRKIS010000064.1, from coordinate 23,672 downwards.
GGTTAAAAAACCTGAACACCACAATTTGGAGAAGATCATGCGGTTCCGTAATGCAGGACGGTTTTCTGTTTGGCGATACCATAGCGCGGAATATAACGGAATCGGATTCGGAAGGTGTCATCAGCAAAGAAAGATTGATACACGCGGTTAGTGTGGCAAATATAGAGGATTTTGTGGAGGAACAGCCCTCGGGATATAATACCAAAATAGGCTCCAGTGGTGTAAATATCAGTGGCGGACAAAGGCAGCGTATTCTTATTGCCCGTTCCGTGTATAAAGATCCCAAATACATCTTTTTTGACGAAGCTACCAGTGCCCTGGACGCAAACAATGAAAAAACCATTATGGAAAACCTGGAAGAGTTTTACAAAGGGAAAACCGTGGTGGTGGTTGCACATCGGCTGAGTACCGTCAAAAACGCAGATCAGATCATAGTCCTGGAAAAAGGAAAAATAATAGAACAGGGAACACATAAAGAACTCGCGAAGAAAAAAGGAGCGTATTTTACCCTGGTAAAAAATCAGTTGGAACTGGGAGAGTAATATTGTGCCTTTCAAATCTGTTTGGAAATACCTATGAGCGAAACCAAAAATAAAAAGAAAAAGATCGATTTCCTGGACGAGCGTTCCGATCAGGTCCAGGAAATTCTGGGAGAAGCGCCCAATTGGATGATTAGCTGGGGCACCACAGTGGTTTTTATTATAGTTTTCGTTCTTATCGTCGGTAGTGCACTGATAAGCTATGACGACATAATTACGGCTCGTATAACCATCACAACCAAAACCCCTCCGGCATATATCCAGGCTAATAGTGGGGGAAAACTTACCGGCTTGTATGTTACGGCAGATCAGTCTGTGGAAGAAAATGAGATATTAGCGGAAGTGGAGAACACAGCCAGCCTGAGGGATGTTTATTGGTTGAAAAAAAGGCTTTCGGATTTTACTCCTGCATTAATTCCGCCGGATTCCATACCAAAGGTTTTTCCGCCCCATCTTCAATTGGGAAGTATCCGGCAGGCATATTCCAATTTTGCTTCCCAATATCAGAAATATGTCCTTTTTCACCTGCTGGAGCCGAATAAAAATGAAATTGTGGCAGCTACCCGGCAGATAGAAGAGCAGTATGACCTGTTGACAAAACAACAGAATCAGATGGATCTTTTTGCCCAGGAGTTGGCGTTTTCCGAGTCGGAATATGCACGTAATAAAGCATTGTTGGACAAAGGGGTTATCTCCCGTTCCGAATTCGAATCGATTTCCCGTGGATATCTTGCGGACAAACAACGATATGAAAATCTTAAAAGTTCCATATCCAATACACGTATTGCCATAGCTTCATTGAGTGGTAATAAAACACAATCTACCATCACAGGGGAGGAACTCACTTACAGTTACCAGCAAGACCTGGAAGGAGGACTCGAAACCCTGAAGAACGAAATACATAACTGGGAACTTACTTATGTATTAAAGAGCCCGATGAAAGGTAAAGTCTCTATGTTTGACATAAGGCATAAATACCAGAATGTCAAGGCAGGAGATGTTCTCTTCACCATAGTTCCGGAAGAAACAGATTCACTGATAGGACAGGTTACCATGCCGGTACAGAATTCCGGTAAAGTTAAAGTAGGACAGAAAGTGATTATAAAACTGGATAATTATCCTTACGAAGAATGGGGAGGGCTTAGCGGGAAAATTGTAGATATATCCGCTGTCCCAAAAAAAGGCGAAGCTATGTATTCTATTTATGTTAATGTAGGTAGCCTGGAAACCTCGTTTGATAAAAAACTGGAGTTCCGCCAGGAAATGCAGGGAAATGCAGAGATTATCACCGAAGAACTCAGTATACTACAGAGGATTTTTTATCAATTAACCAAAATATTTTCACGGAACACTTAAGGTTTGTTATTTTTTTTCTATATTGAAAGTCCAAATCTTAAATAGTAATTACCATGAAAAAAAGAAGTCTTAAATCGCTTAAGCTAAACAAGAAAACAATTTCTGGTTTCAATCCGGAAAAAGTAAAAGGAGGAGACTGGCCAACCTATGGCTGTGGAGATTCCTGGCCACCGGCATGTTCGGCCGCAAGACCTTGTATCGGTTAAACCGACCTTTAATTTCCCCGTTCCGGGGAGATTTTTTTATTTTATTTTTTGTGTTGCAGGAAGGAATAAAGAATTTCCATTCAGGATTTTCTTCTATGTAAAGGCCGTCCGGAATAGAATGGTATATTTTGTCATACCTCACAGGTATTTGGCAATATAACGCCGGGATATTTTTTACTTCGTCCTGCTTCCAACCGAACCCAAACACTTTTCCTATGAAAAAAAGAAGCTTAAAATCGCTCAAGCTCAACAAAAAGACGATTTCCGGTTTTACCCCCGAAAAATTAAAAGGCGGAGAAGACTGGACCAGTCCGGCTTGTACCGGTTCCTGGCCTCCGGAGTGTTCCGCGGCCCGGCCGTGTGTCGGCTAGGTCCCTTTGTTTTGCCGTACCCGATGTTTATCACGGGTGGTAAAAATGAAGATAAAGAGTAAAAATTTTGATTACTCCCTTACATATTAATTATAAAAATCAAGTATCATGAAAAAAAAGAATCTGAAAAATCTGAATCTGAACAAAACAGTGGTTAGTCGTCTGGACCGTAAAACCGCTGACGAAATTTTAGGAGGAGAAACCGGGATTAGTTGCGCAAGCTGCCCTGGGCCTACCCTGTCTTTAAAAGAGCCATGCCCCACAGTATGCAATAATTAAAAAGGCTCCACTCTTATGAAAAAAAGAACCCTAAAAACCCTGAAATTAAATAAACGTACGATATCCACACTCCATTCGGAGAATATCAAAGGAGGAGACTGGATAAGCTATGGTTGCGGATACACCTGGCAACCCGTTTGTAATCCCGCAACAATGAAGGTCTGTGATCCCATTACAGGAGATGGCAATTGCGGCGGGACTACCGGGGGATGCCCGTAAAGAAAATTGTTTTTGAATTTATAATGTTAAATATTACCACCTTGGGCCGAAACAATCCTGAGGTGGTTTTTGTTTTTAGCGTTAAATTGTAACAATTACAGTGTGTTTTTTGTTTAATTTTTATAAATTAGAAGATTCCTAACCAAAAACGAAGAAACATTATGAAAAAAAAGAGACTTACCGGAAAGTTGATCCTTAGAAAAGAAAATATTTCCAACCTGAATGCTATAAAAGGAGGATGGAAAACTGCAGTTGGTTGTAATACGGATGAATACGACACCTGTGCCACAAATGACTGTGGGACCGGAGGGTGTGGTACTGGCAATTGCGGAACAGGAGGATGTGTGACGGAGTATAACTGTACAACAGATGTACATCCCATAACAGACCCAATTCATTGCAGAACATGCGGTCCTTGTATGTAAGGATACATCTGAACCTTACCTATTAGATTCAAAGCTATATTTGATTTATTTCAATATAGCTTTGCTTATGTTTGGGTAATATCCTCTATGATATGATAAGGTTATACTTTTTACAGAGTTACGTTATCTGTCGTTAATCCTTAAGGTCGACTTACTATTTCGAGCAAAATGCCATGATCGATAAACTAACCTACATAATATGTATGCATGGAAGAACAACTTTTTCAAAACAAACTGAAGGAAATAAACCAAATTCTAGAAGAAAAATACAAAGAAAGTGATCAAACGGGAGTACTTGCCGGAATGGCCGGTATTGCCTTGTTTCATTTTTATTACGCTAAATATACGGACACTGATGAATTTGCCGATGCGGGTGTGGAAGTTCTTACCGACTGTATCGAACGCATTAACGACGGGTATGGATTTCCGACTTATTGTTCCGGTCTTGCCGGAACCGGGTGGACGCTCGACCACCTGGAACAGCAGGATTTTATGGATGCGGAAAGTGATGAATTACTTGCCGAGCTCGATCCGTATCTTCACAATGTTATGATTTCCGATATGAAAGACGGGAATTACGATTTTCTACATGGGGCATTGGGATATGGATTTTATTTTTTGAAACGATTTGAAAATACCAATTCCCCGGAACAAAAAAAGCGATATGAAAATTATCTTCTGGAGCTTGTAGCGAAATTAAAGGAACTTAGAGAAACGGAAGGAAATACCATAAAATGGCTTTCCGTTCTCTTTGCAGAGACGGGAGAAAAGGGATATAACCTGAGTTTATCGCATGGGATGTCCAGTATTATAAACTTTTTGTCCCGATTATATAAATATGAAGTATTCCGGATTGAGGTACGGGATATGCTGAAAGGAGGAACCGAATATATATTGAGTTGTAAGAATAAGGACCCCGATATCATTTCCCTGTTCCCCAGCTGGATCAGAGATGAGGATGAAGAAGACAGTGTAAGTCGTTTGGCATGGTGTTATGGAGATCTCGGGGTGGGTATTTCCTTATGGCAGGCATCCAAAAGTCTTCAGGATAAAGAATTAAGAGAGACCGCTTTGGAAATTCTCCGGCATTCGGCCAAAAGAACTTCCCCGGAGAGTCATATGGTAAAAGATGCGGGCTTATGTCACGGTTCTTATGGCAACGCCCAGATATTTAATCGCATGTATGCCGAAACCGGAGAAGAAATCTTCCGGGAAGCGGCGGTTTTCTGGATAGCCGATGGTCTTGAGAAAGCAATCCATGAGGATGGGTATGCCGGGTATAAGCAGTGGAAAGGACAGGACGGAGAATGGAAAGGAGAGATTAATCTCCTCGAAGGTATTGCCGGGATAGGGCTCAGTATTATCAGCCATTTGTCGGGAGACAACTCCTGGGATGAATGTTTGATGATAGGGTAATAACACACCCGGAAAAACAGAAAATCGTATTTTTAAATTACAATTAAGGCCAAAATCCGAACAATGAACAATAACCCATACCAAAACTTTCCCGGTTTTGTACTGCGAACACCGTTATTTCCTTTCAATTTTTATACAGACCTTACCGGAGAGGAAAGTATTCCCGATCAAAAATTAAAGGAGTTACTCAAAAACACGGTAATACGTGAAGCCGTGTTTCTGGCATCTCCACCACTCTATGAAGAATTATGCCGATGGGAAAAGGATGAAATAACCGATGAGAAGAAAAAAAATAAGCTGGTCTGCTCCTTTCTCAAATACCTGTCCCGCATGTCTTCGCGGTGCACGCCTTTCGGCCTTTTTGCAGGATGTAATGTAGGGGAGTTAGGTGAAACAACAACAATAGAACTTCAGGGATCAGGCAGAAATCAAAGACATACAAGACTGGACATGAATTACCTGGTAGCCTTGTCTCAGGATCTAGTGAAAAATCAGAATATCCGGGAGCAGTTACTGTTCTATCCCAATTCCAGTATTTATCGTGCGGGAGATCAATTGCGTTATATAGAATACAAGTATGTAAACAGTAAAAGACATCACCATATTGTGGCCGTTGACGATTCGGAATACCTTTCCGGAGTATTTGAAAAGGCGACTAAGGGAGCTCTGCTAAAAGATCTTGCCAAAACTCTTATTGACGATGAAATTACATATGAGGAGGCTGCCGGGTTCCTGGAAGAACTGGTGGAAAGCCAGCTTTTAATAAGTGAACTGGAGCCATCGGTTTCCGGGCCGGAGTTTTCAGAACAGATTAAAGGTGTGCTCGGAAGATTACAAGGTACGAAAGAGTTACTGAACATACTTGATGAGGTGGATTCCCGGATTGAAGAGCTGGATAAAGCTATAGGAAATCCTCCCGAAAAATATATAGAACTCAGTGAATTTCTGAAGCAACTGGGAACCGGTTTTGAACTGAAATATCTGTTCCAGACCGATATGATCATGAGAACGGAGAAAAATATTCTGGATACCTCCGTAGTGGATACGGTAAAAAAAGGAATAACCTTTCTCAATAAAATAACCCTCCCTCCCAAAAACACTTTGCTGGATCAATTCAAGACGGCCTTCTATGAGCGTTTTGAAGAGCGGGAGGTGCCTTTGTCAAAAGCATTGGATGTGGAAATAGGGATCGGTTATAAGCAGGACCAAGGAGCGGGAGATGTAAATCCGCTGGTAGATGACCTTGTGATCCCCGGAAAGAAAGCTAAGCACGAAGTTTCGGAGATTCGTTGGAGCGGGGTATACAGTATATTGCAAAAGAAATTGGTATATGCCATAGGACGGGGAGCATATTGTATTACGCTTCGGGATGAAGATTTTAAAGATTTTGAGGAGAACTGGCAGGATTTGCCGGATACTGTTTCCACCATGATAGAAATTGTCGAAGAAGATGGCAAAGAAAAATTCCGATTTAGTGGCGCGGGCGGTTCCAGTGCAGCTAATTTATTGGGACGTTTTTGTCATGGAGATGAAAAACTGAACGCGTACACACAGCAGATCATAAATACGGAAGCCAGTGTAAATAAAGACAGGATACTAGCCGAAGTAGTACATTTGCCCGAATCGAGGGTAGGCAATATACTGATGCGCCCGGCATTCAGAAAATATGAAATTCCCTATCTTGCCAAATCCGTGCTGCCGGAAGAAGGGCAATTGCCTATAGCGGATCTTCGTATTTCCGTAAAACTTGGAAGGAAGGTACAGTTGAGATCCGAAAAACTCGGAAAAGAAATAGTGCCACACCTTACAAATGCCCACAATTACAGCTCCAATTCCCTGCCTATTTATCATTTTCTATGTGATATGCAGACCCAGGGACTGCGATCGGGCGTAGGCTTTAACCTGGGGCCTTTTGCGGACGAATATGCTTTTATACCCCGTGTGGAATATAAAAACCTGATCCTCTCCGAAGCTACCTGGAACCTTAAAAAAGAAGATATAGAGCCTCTTAAAAAACAGGAAAAAGATGATGAGAAGTTAAAGAAAGCTACCGAAGAACTCTGTAAGGAAAGAAAAATTCCGCAATACGCTATGCTTACCGATGGGGATAATGAATTATTGATTAACTTTAATAACCTCACTTCGGTCCGGATGTTACTGGATACAGTCAGGAAGAGGGCAGGTTTTAAACTGACGGAATTTTTCTTTGCCAAAGAAGGAAAGATAAAAGACGGAAAGAAACATCATTATGCCAATCAGGTGGTACTTTCTTTTTATAATAATGAAAGATTGACAAATGGACAGTAAACCTACACAACGCAATTTTATTCTCGGCGATAGCTGGTTGTTTTATAAAATATACACCGGCCCCAAAACTTCCGATGTTGTCCTTACCGAAGCTATCCGGCCGATTGCCGGTAAACTTGTAAAAGAAGGAATTATAGACAAATGGTTTTTTATCCGCTACTCCGATCCTAAGCACCATCTCCGGGTTCGCTTTCACTGTAACACCCCGGAGAACATTGCCATAATAATCAACAGCCTCCTTCCTTTGCTCCGGGATTTTACAGATAAGGACCTGGTATGGAAAATACAAGCGGATGCATACAAGCGGGAACTGGAACGTTACGGAAATAATACTATGGAACTGGCGGAATCCCTGTTTTTTTACGACAGTGAAATGATAGCGGAATTTCTCAGTATGATAGAAGGAGACGAAGGGGAGGAGTTACGATGGCTGTTTTCCTTGCGTGCGATGGATTCCCTTTTGGATAGTTTTATGTACTCCGAAGAGGAAAAGCTCCATGTAATGAAAATGCTGAAAACAGGCTTTGGCGAAGAATTCGGGATGGGAAGGCCTTTGAAGAAACAACTGGATGGTAAATATCGCGAACAAAGGAAAAAAATAGATGAATTTATGGTGTTCCGGGCAGCAGACAATCCGGACTATGCCCCGATACTGGAAATATTAGAGCAGAAAAAAAAGTGTATTATCCCTGTAGTGCAGGGAATATTAAAGTATAACGAAGAGAAAACATTGGAAGTTCCGCTCAATGATCTGATGGGAAGCTACATTCATATGTTGATGAACCGCTTGTTTAAATCCAAAAACCGTATGCACGAAATGGTCTGTTATGATTTTCTGTATCGCTATTACCGGTCTTCCATAGCCAGAAAGCAGAAAACAGAGGTTGCTAAAAAGGTGCTGTCGTAAAACAAAAAAGGGCCTTTTTTAAGCCCTTTTGTTTTCTTATTGTTTGATGCTCTTGGCCCCTTCGATAACTTTACTCTTCAGCCCTTCCTTATAAACCAATACTTTGTCGAGGACGCATTTGTCACCGCTTCCTATGATCTGGGCTGCCAGTATTCCCGCATTTTTTGCACCGTTCAACGCTACAGTAGCAACAGGAACCCCTCCGGGCATTTGAAGGATAGACAGTACGGAATCCCAACCGTCAATAGAATTACTGCTCTTTACAGGCACCCCGATAACAGGCAGGGGGGAGAGAGCAGCAACCATTCCGGGAAGGTGTGCAGCACCGCCAGCACCTGCTATAATAACCGAAATTCCTCTTTCATGGGCGTTTTTCCCGAAATCGAACATTTTTTCCGGGGTCCTGTGCGCGGAAACAATATCCACTTCCACCTCAATATCAAAACCTTTTAAAATATCTATAGCGTCCTGCATTACTGGCAGGTCGCTCGTGCTTCCCATGATAACAGCTACTTTGCTCATTCGACTTGTTTTTTGTATTCCGGAAATCTGTCTGGTGACGAATGCTTTACCGAAATATAGTTAGATGATTTTTAATGTGCTAAAAAAGATCGTGGCTTACCACTTTTATAGTATCCTTCACTTTTTCAGCAATTTCCCTGGCCTTGTCAATGTCTTTGTTCACTATGGTAACATGCCCCATTTTCCGGAAAGGCCTGGTTTCTTTTTTGCCATAGATATGCGGGGTAACACCATCCATTTTCATAATGTCTTCTATATTCTGGTATTTCACCTTTCCCGTATATCCTTCTTCCCCGGTAAGGTTAACCATGATACCGCCTACTTTACTAGCCGTATTGCCCAAAGGTAATTCCAGGATGGCTCTTAAATGTTGTTCAAATTGGTTCGTATAACTGGCTTCGATACTGTAATGCCCGCTATTATGCGGACGTGGAGCAACTTCATTGACCAATATATCATTGTTTTGCGTCTGGAACATTTCCACCGCCAGAAGACCTACATGCTTATAGGCCTCGGAAACCCGTAAGGCTACCAGTTGTGCCTTTTCCGCAACTCGTGCATCTATCCTTGCCGGGCATATGACATATTCTACCTGGTTAGCCGTGGGGTGAAATTCCATTTCCACTACAGGATATGTCGTCACTTTACCTTTGGCATTCCTGGCAACAATAACGGCAAGTTCGTTTTTAAACGGGATCATTTCTTCCGTAATACATTCCACATTTGGAAGATCTTCCAGGTCGGAGTACGTGCGAACCACTTTTACACCTTTCCCGTCATAGCCAAATTGTGCGCTTTTCCAGACAAAAGGAAAACGGATACTCTCATTTTCAAGAGCAGTGAGGATTTCACTGGTATATGCAAACCTTGCAAACGGAGCTGTAGGGATATCGTGGTCCACATAAAATAATTTCTGTGTGGCCTTGTTTTGAATAATCTTTAGGGTGGCAGGGGAAGGAAAGACTTTTACTCCCTCTTTTTCCAGTTTTTCAAGAGCGCTGACGTTCACATTTTCAATTTCGAAAGTCAGCACGTCTACTTTCTTCCCGAATTCATAAACCGTATCGAAGTCCATAAGATCACCGGTTGCGAACTCATTGCAGGCAATTCGGCTGGGTGCATCGTCACTAGGGTCCAGAACACAAGTATATATGTCGTATTTCCGGGTTTCATATAACAACATTTTGCCCAGTTGCCCGCCACCGAGTATACCCAATTTAAAATCGGAAGAAAAGTAGTTCATCTATTTTGTGTTTGTATTTTCCTCCGCAAAAATAGTTATTTGTTTCAGTTTACGGAATTCGGCACCGAATTAAGTCCGCCCTGAAGACTTGAAACCTGTTCAGAAGGATGTTCACGGGAGTACCATTGCGCGGCCTGTAAACTCCGTACACCACTCTGGCAGTAAAACACAATATGCTTGTTTTTAGGTATGTTCGGGAATCTCCCGGTTAATTCATTCAGTGGGATATGCAAATCGGTATATTCAGGGAAAAGGGTGCCGATCTTCGAAATTTCCCGCTCCTCTTTTGTTCGGACATCAATAATAACCAGGTTTTCCGGGATACTTTTTGTAATATCCCTAATGGTAATTTCAGGTACAATGCCGTTTTCATTAATACAGGCATATTCCATATCGTAAAGTCCTTCGGGAATTTCAAAGACATTTTTCCGGAACTGTAGCACACGTGTCTGCATGGTCAGGCAGTCAATGGTAAACAGCTTTCCGCTTAACACTTCTCCGATACCGCAGATAATTTTTATGACTTCATTGGCCTGTATAGTGCCTACAATACCAGGTAAAACACCGAGAACGCCTATTTCCGAACAATTAGGAGCAGTCCCTGGTGGTGGCGGATCAGGGAAAAGACAGCGATAAGTAGGCCCGTCCTGGTAATTAAACACAGACACTTGCCCCTCGAATTTAAATATGGAACCGAAAACTACCGGTTTGTTACAGATCACAGCAGCATCATTGACGAGATAACGGGTGGGAAAGTTGTCCGATCCGTCTACAATAATATCATAGGAGGAAAACAATTCCAGCGCATTTTCTTTAGTGAGTGCAGTCGGATAAGGGGTTATTCCGATATGAGGATTTAATCCGGATAATTTTTCCGAAGCAGTAACGGCTTTGTTTAGTCCAACATCACTTACCGTAAACAAAACCTGGCGGTGGAGGTTGGAAAGATCTACCGTATCGTGGTCTATAATGCCTATATGTCCCACACCCGCCGCAGTGAGATAGGGGAGTATGGCAGAACCTAATCCGCCGGCACCTATTACCAGGACCCTGGATTCTTTTAATCTGGCCTGTCCTTCTTTCCCGATCTCCTTCAGGATGAGTTGCCTGTGGTATTGTTCTTTTTCGGCTGTGGAAAACATAAACTCTATTCGATATATTTACAAATTTACATAATTCAATATAGTAAAGGAGAACTGGTTTATGTTAATACCCCTTTTCCCAATCCTTCCATACCACTTCGTACTCTTGGCTTCTGATCATACCGGCTATTTCTTCCGTACTTCTCTCATCAGAAATTTCGAATTGTTCCAACGATTGCGGGTCTACCACATAACCTCCGGGATTGGTTTTGGATTCCGCACTGATGGAATTTATTCCCAGCTTGATGATATTGTTTCTGAAATTCATGTTTTCCCTTGTGGAAAGAGAAAGTTCCACATCTTCGTCCAGCATTCGGTAAGCGAAAATAAGTTGGGCGAGGTCAGAATCCGTCATAATGACTTTAGGTTCCAGTCCTCCAGAATGCGGGCGTAATCGTGGAAAGGAAATGGAATATCGTGTTTTCCAATATTTTTTTTGCAGGTATTTGAGATGGAGTGCGGTAAAAAAACTGTCCGTTCTCCAGTCTTCCAGCCCGAACAGTGCACCGAGCCCTGTTTTGTATATACCGGCTTTCCCCAGACGGTCAGGAGTGTCCAGGCGATATTGAAAATTCGATTTTTTACCCTTCGGATGGTGGATTTTATAACATTCCTCGTGATATGTTTCCTGGTAGACTAATACGGCATAAAGACCTTCTTCTATCAGTTCCCGGTATTCTTCCGTATCCAGAGGCTGCACTTCAATACTGATATTGGAAAAGTACGGACGGATCAGCCGGATGGCATTTTTCAGGTAAGGTACTCCCACGGTTTTGTTAGCTTCCCCGGTAACGAGTAATATGTGGTCATACCCTTTACTCTTCAGAAAACCTGCTTCCCGGAGTATTTCTTCATCTGTCAAGGTCCTCCGGGGGATTTTGTTGGTAAGGCTGAACCCGCAATAGGTGCAGATGTTCTGGCATTCGTTAGACAGGTACATGGGTGCATACATCTGTATCACTTTTCCGAAACGGCGTTGTGTGATTTGCATACTCTCCCCGGCCATTTGTTCCAGGAAAGGTTTGGCGGCAGGAGAAATAAGGGCTTTGAAATCCTCCAGGTTTCGTCGGGTCTTGTGTAGTGCCTCCTGAACTTCCGATGCGGTTTTCGAATAGATTTCTGCTTCTATATCTTTCCATTGGTATTTCCGGAAGATATCATAGAAAAGGTTCTCCTCTGTTTCGCTTCCGGATGGAACCGTGTTTTTACTGTTTTTGAGTGTTACGGACATATTCTTTTACTTCCTGAAGTTTGTAATTATTCGGTAAGAAACGAGGTTAAAGGACTGCTTGCCTCTGCCTGTGGTCTTATCTGGGCTAACCTGGCATTATAAGCAATTCTTCCCGCCTGAATGGCCAGTTTAAAAGCATGTGCCATGGCTATGGGATCTCCTGCGACTGCAATGGCGGTGTTGACCAATACGGCATCTGCTCCGATCTCCATAGCGGCGGCGGCATGGGAAGGGCTTCCTATTCCAGCATCCACAATTACCGGTACATTACTTTGTTCTATGATGATCTCCAGGAAATCCAGAGTTTTTAATCCTTTGTTACTGCCTATCGGGGCACCTAATGGCATAACACATTGAGATCCTACTTCTTCAAGACGTTTGCACAATACCGGGTCAGCATGAATATAAGGCATAACAATAAACCCCTGTTTTACCAGTTCTTCTGCCGCCAGGAGGGTTTCTATCGGGTCGGGCAACAGGTATTTCGGGTCCGGATGGATTTCCAGTTTAATCCAGTTGGTTTCCAGGGCCTCCCTTGCCAGTTGCGCGGCAAATACAGCTTCTTTGGCCGTTCGTACCCCCGAGGTGTTGGGCAACAGGTTTATTCCTGTTTCCAGGAGAGAAGTGTGTATGTCTTCTGACTTGTCTTCGGGGTTTACCCTTTTCAGGGCAACCGTGGCAAGTTCACTTTCCGAAGCCAAAACAGCTTCCCTCATCAGACTTGCGGAACTGAATTTTCCCGTGCCTATAAAAAGACGGGATGTGAATTCTCTTTCTGCTATAATTAATGTGTCATTCATCATATTGTTATTTTTTGACGGAGGCGGAAACCGTGCCGGTATTGTTCGTTGTTCTTTGAAAATAATCCTGTAGGGTAGCAATGGTCTTTTCCAGATCGAAGCTTTTATTTCCGTTGTCCTTTTGTGTTAAAAGTCCGGAAACAGCTATTCCGGCAATTCCTGTTTTCAGGATGGGAACAATATCTTCCCTGGTGATTCCTCCTATGGCTATAATGGGAATATCTATTTTCTTTAGCTTTACTTCTTCCATAATACGGGAATATCCTTCGACACCCAGCACCGGGCTGAGGTTTTTCTTTGTAGTGGTGAACCGGAAAGGACCCAGGCCTATATAATCTACTTTTTCACGAGCCAGTTCCTCTATATCCTCTATAGTATTTGCTGTCCCCCCGATAATAAAACCAGGGCCGAGGATTTTCCGGGCTGCTCCCGGCGGCAGATCATTTTTTCCTAAGTGTACACCGTCCGCTCCCGTAGCTTTGGCAACAGATACATGGTCGTCGATAAGTAACTTGGCGTCATATTGTTTGCATATATCCAGGGCCTGAAAGGCTGTTTTCAAGACATCCCTTTCCGTATAATCTTTCATCCGAAGCTGTATCCATTTACCGCCGGACAGGCAAACATTCCGTATATGCTCCAGGTGCTCATCCGGAGTTTGTCCCTGGGAAATATATTGCAAAGACAGCCTTCCCGGTTTTGTTTCCTGCAAACCGTCAAGAAGAAAACGATATGTGTATTCTTTGGCAAGTTCACATGATTTTTCCAGGGAATATCCCTGCGCGAGATAGGTGGCTATAGCTGTAGAAAGCACACATCCGCTTCCGTGCCGGTCGATGTTGAGAATTTCCCTGGGCGGAAATTCCTGGGAAAGGGAATCTTTTCTGTACAGGATATCCGTGCCCCTGCGCTCATCCCGGTGCCCTCCCTTTAAGAACAGATGGCAACGGGAAGATATTTCGGCAATGGTCTCAGCAATATTCCGGCTTCCGGAAAGAACTTTGATCTCATCATAATTCGGGGTAATGAGGTAACATTGTTCCAGGATTTCGTATAATTCCGTAAGTTTTATACTATCGTGAAACGCGTAGCCACTGCCGGATTTTAAAACAGGGTCCCAGATAATGCGTATACCAGGATTTTTATATTGCAGAAGACCGAGGATCTTATGCATAATCTCCATATTCTCCACAATACCGATTTTGGCAACCTGTACCGGGTAACTATCCATAAGCAATTCCAGTTGCTCCAGGATAAGTCCCGTGTCTGTCCAGATACATTTTTTGAATGTAAGATCGTTCTGTACCGTTAGTGCTGTGCAAACACTCAGTCCTTTACCCCCCAGGTTTTGTACAGTTTCGATATCTGCTGTCATCCCTGCACCGCCACAGGAGTCATGTCCTGCGATAGTAAGTATATAAGGCTTCATCATTGTCTTACGGGTTCTATACTTTTCATATTAATAATATCCGGCGCTGTTTCCGGAAACTGAGAAAAAGCCTTTACCGGGTTTTTGGCATGCCATATATAGCCCAGGACGGCGGCCCCGGAAAATCCGGTTTTCGATATGTCGGAAATATTCCCGGGAGTAATTCCTCCCAGGGCTATAACCGGGAATGATATTCTTTCCCCGGAGATATCAAAACAACGTCCTTTATACCCCGCTTTGGAAATACTGTCAAAAACGGGGCTTAAAAAGGCATAATTGAAGGGATGTTCCCCATAGGATCTCAAAATTTCCAAAGAATGGAAAGATGTGCTTACGGAGAACCCCTCATTCCGGTACTTGTCCGGTAATGTTTCAATATCTTCCTTACCGTTTTCCCGTATTCCTTCCGGAAGATGTATTCCTTTCACATGGTAATCCCGCCTGAGTTCATAATGACTATGAATAACAATTCCCGGATGGTATATCTCCGGTATGTTGTTCAGAAAACCGGCCATTTCTTTCCTGTTCATTTCCGGTTTCCGGAGGTGAAGCACGGCCAGCCCCTTTTGAAACATGCGGATGATATCCGGTGTGTCGTCCGGGGAAGTTTCCGGTTTGGTTATTACAATGAGTCCGGACATATGGTTAGCTTTTCTTTCGTTTTATCCATGGCGTATGAAGATTATAAATAGATTTCACTCCCTTTATCCGTGAATTCTTTGGCTTTTTCTTTCATGCCATCCGTGATTTTCTGCTCTTCCAGGTCACGTATTTCCTGGGATATTTTCATCGAGCAGAATTTCGGGCCGCACATGGAGCAGAAGTGGGCAACCTTGGCGCCTTCGGCGGGCAGGGTTTCATCGTGGAATTCACGGGCGGTATCCGGGTCGAGCGACAGGTTGAACTGATCTTCCCAGCGGAATTCAAACCTGGCTTTACTCAGGGCATCGTCCCTGTATTGCGCTCCGGGATGTCCTTTGGCCAGGTCCGCAGCATGGGCGGCTATCTTATAGGTAATAACCCCGGTTTTTACGTCCTCTTTATTAGGAAGTCCGAGGTGCTCCTTGGGAGTTACATAACACAACATGGCCGTGCCGTACCAACCGATCATAGCTGCGCCAATGCCGGAGGTGATGTGGTCATATCCCGGAGCTATATCGGTCGTAAGCGGCCCGAGTGTATAAAAAGGAGCCTCTCCGCAAGCGCTGAGTTGCTTGTCCATATTTTCTTTTATCATATGCATCGGTACATGTCCCGGTCCTTCGATGATGGTCTGCACGTCGTGCTTCCATGCTATTTTGGTTAATTCCCCCAGGGTTTCCAGTTCGGCAAACTGGGCTTCGTCATTAGCATCCGCAAGGCTTCCGGGACGCAGACCGTCCCCGAGAGAGAAAGACACATCGTAAGCCTTCATGATCTCGCATATTTCCTCGAAATGTGTATATAAGAAACTTTCCTTATGATGTGCAAGACACCATTTTGCCATAATAGAGCCTCCCCTGGAAACTATACCGGTTACCCGTTTGGCGGTCATAGGGATATAGCGCAGCAATACCCCGGCGTGAATGGTAAAATAGTCTACTCCCTGTTCGGCCTGTTCTATTAGAGTGTCCCGGAAGATGTCCCAGGTAAGGTCCTCGGCTATTCCGTTAACTTTTTCCAGGGCCTGGTAGATGGGAACGGTACCTATGGGAACAGGGGAATTACGAAGTATCCATTCGCGGGTTTCGTGTATGTTTTTCCCGGTAGAAAGGTCCATAATAGTATCGGCGCCCCAGCGACAGGCCCATACGGCTTTTTCCACTTCCTCCTCTATATTGGAGGTTACGGCAGAATTACCGATGTTGGCATTTATTTTAACGAGGAAGTTACGCCCTATGATCATTGGCTCGCTTTCCGGGTGGTTTATGTTGTTGGGGATAACGGCCCTTCCTTTGGCTACTTCGTCTCTTACAAATTCCGGAGTGATGACTTTCGGGATTGCGGCCCCCCAGCTATTTCCAGGATGTTGTTGCGAGAGTTGCTGTATTTCCTGTAATTTCTGGTTTTCCCGTATGGCTATGAATTCCATTTCCGGGGTAATGATCCCCTTTTTGGCATAATGCATCTGGGTTACATTTTGTCCTGTTCTGGCGCATAAGGGTTTCCGGATATGTTTAAAGCGAAGGGTCTCAAGATCGGTATTATAAAGTCTTTTATTGGAATATGCCGAACTGAACTCCGGCAATTGTTCCACGTCACCTCTGGAAGCAATCCATTGGCTGCGCACCGGAGGTATGCCTTTTTCCACATCGATAGTCATGGAAGGATCGGTAAAAGGCCCGCTGGTATCATATACGGTTACCGGCGGATTGCTTTCCGTGGCTCCGGTAAGAGAGTGTTTGGAATCGCTCAGGGTTATTTCCCGCATCGGAATGCGGATATCGGGATATAAGGTCCCGGGAACATATACTTTTCTGGAGTTAGGCAAAGGAGTCCTGGTGATGATCTGTTTGCCCGGTGTTTTGTCTTTTTTCATTGGAAAGTTTTTAAGTTATACGGAATAAAGAGGAATGATAATGCAATTATCCTCCCTGGGTCGCTTTGATGATGAGAATATCCTGCTTGTCGGACAAGATGTAGTTTGTCCATTGTTTTTGCGGGATGATTTCTCTGGAAAATTCTTCTTGGGAGGATGTGGTCAGGGCTATGGCAATACCTTGTGGCGGAATGGCCATGTGTCGGATGAGGTCTGCAATAGTGCTTTGCAGAGCTAAAGAAACAGCTTTGTCGTTTACATTTACCGTTATTGTTTCCATACTTTTTGTTTTAAAGTTTCAGGAACAATAGGAAATGCTTCTGTAAGGTAAGAATATGTGAAAACAAAATCCGGGCAACGGATTTCTCTTTTTCAGAAAGTACAATATTCGCCTTTTCCCTTCGCCGGTATTATCCGGATCAGGTTCCGAGGGTATTTCTCAGCCTTATCTCCCAACCCGTTATATTGTATCCGGGCGTGGAGTGTAAAGCACCCCTAAAGTTCTTGTTACAAAGGTATATAAAAATTATGGGGATAAAAAAGTATGTAACCTATATATTAGGGCAGACACATCGCACGGAGAAAGTTAAAGAGTATTCGGATATTTAAGTGTACAGGTAAGAGATGGATAACTCACAAACCCGAATACGGGCACACTTGCATGCGGACAACCGGGAATGTAAATATTTTAAGAAGCGTTTGCCTTGACCTATTATATAACAGGAAGCAGAGATACGATGCCCCCTGTGTAACCGTTTTCGGGATTTGGAGGGAGCCGGATGTATGATATTAAGAGCAGGGAAGAGCGGAAAAATAAGAAATGTTATTCCTAACTAATTCATCTTCAATATAGATGTAAAAAAGGGGTAAAAAGGTTTAAAAATATTTGGATTTGGCAGGGAAGTCGTTTTATATTTGCACCCGCTTTGAAGGAGATGGTTTGGTAGTAAGAAAGCGGAAAAAGTTCTTTTAAAAAATGTTGTAAAAAGTTTGTGAGTTTGAAAAAACGGATTACTTTTGCAGCCGCTTTGAACAGGAGAGATGATGAGGGATGAAGCGGAAAGTTCTTTAAAAAAAGTAGGCAAAAAAGTTGGTGAGTTTAAAAAAACGTTTTACTTTTGCAGCCGCTTTATTAGAGAGCGAAAAGATAAGAAGAATTTAGGAAAGTTCCTTGAAATATTGTTGACAGCACTAAGGATAAAATTTACGAGAGTAAGTTTTGATCATTAGGAAGATTTAAGCAAAATTATTTTGAGTAGGAAATGCTTTATGTATCGGATGTTCTAAATAGATATTTAAGAATAAACGATGAAGAGTTTGATCCTGGCTCAGGATGAACGCTAGCGGCAGGCCTAACACATGCAAGTCGAGGGGTATAAGGAGCTTGCTCCTTAGAGACCGGCGCACGGGTGCGTAACGCGTATGCAATCTACCTTATGCAGGGGAATAGCCCGAAGAAATTTGGATTAATGCCCCATGGTATATAGAATAGGCATCTATTTTATCTTAAAGTTGAGGCGGCATAAGATGAGCATGCGTCCCATTAGCTAGTTGGTATGGTAACGGCATACCAAGGCAACGATGGGTAGGGGTCCTGAGAGGGAGATCCCCCACACTGGTACTGAGACACGGACCAGACTCCTACGGGAGGCAGCAGTGAGGAATATTGGACAATGGTCGGGAGACTGATCCAGCCATGCCGCGTGCAGGAAGACTGCCCTATGGGTTGTAAACTGCTTTTCTACGAGAAGAATAAGAGGTACGCGTACCTTGATGACGGTATCGTAGGAATAAGCACCGGCTAACTCCGTGCCAGCAGCCGCGGTAATACGGAGGGTGCAAGCGTTATCCGGAATCATTGGGTTTAAAGGGTCCGTAGGCGGGCTGTTAAGTCAGGGGTGAAAGTTTGCCGCTTAACGGTAAAATTGCCTTTGATACTGGCGGTCTTGAATATGTGTGAAGTGATTAGAATATGTAGTGTAGCGGTGAAATGCATAGATATTACATAGAATACCGATTGCGAAGGCAGGTCACTAACACATCATTGACGCTGATGGACGAAAGCGTGGGTAGCGAACAGGATTAGATACCCTGGTAGTCCACGCCGTAAACGATGGATACTAGCTGTTGGTTCGCAAGGATCAGTGGCTAAGCGAAAGTGATAAGTATCCCACCTGGGGAGTACGTTCGCAAGAATGAAACTCAAAGGAATTGACGGGGGCCCGCACAAGCGGTGGAGCATGTGGTTTAATTCGATGATACGCGAGGAACCTTACCAAGGCTTAAATGTGGATTGACGTAATTGGAAACAGTTATTTCTTCGGACAATTCACAAGGTGCTGCATGGTTGTCGTCAGCTCGTGCCGTGAGGTGTCAGGTTAAGTCCTATAACGAGCGCAACCCCTGTGGTTAGTTACCAGCGAGTAATGTCGGGGACTCTAACCAGACTGCCGGTGCAAACCGTGAGGAAGGTGGGGATGACGTCAAATCATCACGGCCCTTACGTCTTGGGCTACACACGTGCTACAATGGTCGGTACAGAGAGCAGCCACTGGGTGACCAGGCGCGAATCTATAAAACCGATCACAGTTCGGATCGGAGTCTGCAACTCGACTCCGTGAAGCTGGAATCGCTAGTAATCGGATATCAGCCATGATCCGGTGAATACGTTCCCGGGCCTTGTACACACCGCCCGTCAAGCCATGGAAGCTGGGGGTACCTGAAGTCGGTGACCGCAAGGAGCTGCCTAGGGTAAAACTGGTAACTGGGGCTAAGTCGTAACAAGGTAGCCGTACCGGAAGGTGCGGCTGGAACACCTCCTTTCTAGAGAAACGGGATGTTCGATACGAGCGAATTTGAAAGGAATAATTTTGCTTATGCTGTCAATAAAAAAAAGCAATTGCAGGTTGCATGTTGCAAGTTACAGGTTGAAAAAGTCTGTAAGAGGTAGCGGAGACTTGTAATTTTAGAGACAGTCTCGTAGCTCAGCTGGTTAGAGCGCTACACTGATAATGTAGAGGTCGGCAGTTCGAGCCTGCCCGAGACTACAAGTCGAGGGAGGAGAGAGGTTTATCCTGGTCCCGATAGTTATCGGGATATCGAAGGGAGCCTGCCCGAGACTACGGGAAATTAGCGGTACGGAGATAGAAGTAGGAAGTTAGAAGTAGGACTGCGTATCGGTGCCACGTTTTTTTAGCGCGGTAAAGAAAGTTCATAGATTATATATTGTTAGGAAATTCTGGAAGTTGAGAATTCTACATTCAAGATTCTGAGTTCGACATTCGGGATTCAAGAGGGGAATTAGCTCAGCTGGCTAGAGCGCCTGCCTTGCACGCAGGAGGTCATCGGTTCGACTCCGATATTCTCCACATAAGAGATGAAAGTTCATATAAGATTGAAGGAAATCAGCCATTAGGGGCTGGATCGTCCCGACATGCAGTCGGGAAGGTCATCGGTTCGACTCCGATATTCTCCACGAGGCCAAAGGTCGAAGCAGCATAAGTGCAAACACTTATCTGTGACGACTTGCCGAAAAGTTCATTGACATATTGAGATAAAGCAAATACGAGCAAGATGAAAATCTTGTAGATAGAATTAAAGTAAAAGAGCAAATTAGAATTTGGATTTGAGAGTGTAGGGATTAGGAGTATAGGAGTATTTAATATATTCTAAGGTCTAATATCTGTCTTCTCATATCTGATTAAAGGTATTATAAGTTATGTAAGGGCGTATGGGGAATGCCTAGGCTCTCAGAGGCGAAGAAGGACGTGATAAGCTGCGAAAAGCTGCGGGGATCGGCACATACGAATTGATCCGCAGATATCCGAATGGGGCAACCCACTATACTGAAGGTATAGTATCCCGATATTTATCGGGAGGCGAACGCGGGGAACTGAAACATCTAAGTACCCGTAGGAGAAGAAAACAAGAGTGATTCCGTAAGTAGTGGCGAGCGAACGCGGAGCAGCCCAAACCATAGTTGTTACGGCAATTATGGGGTAGTAGGACTGCGATATTGATTGTACGCTGAATTAGAAACCTTTGGAAAGAGGTACCGTAGAGGGTGATAGTCCCGTATAGGTAAGGTTGTATAAATCATAGCAGTATCCTGAGTAGCGCGGGGCACGTGAAACCCTGTGTGAATCTGGCGGGACCATCCGCTAAGGCTAAATACTCCTGAGAGACCGATAGTGAACCAGTACCGTGAGGGAAAGGTGAAAAGAACCCTGAATAAGGGAGTGAAATAGATCCTGAAACCATAC
>NZ_JBRKIS010000063.1:2500-65706 GCF_052983315.1 Sinomicrobium endophyticum | reverse complement strand
ACATCAAAAGCAACCTGTTTAGCGGCTAAAGGGAATGGGTTAGCTGCTAAACCAACTACTTCCGGTGTCAAAGGGATTGCTTTAATGACCGGTTTCCGGGTTTCGCAGCGCTGGTTTTTTGGAGGGTGGTGAAGGGGGGAAGCGGGAAGCACGAAGCACGGAGTAGGAAGTGTGGAGCATGAAGCATGAAGGAGGAAGCAGGAAGTTGGGGGTGTTAGATGTATTGTTTTTTTAAATAGTTGCTTTGGAGATAGATAACTTATCGGGCAAAAGACCACAAATCAAAAATCAATGTGTCACTGTGAGAATTAACGTTTTGGCAACCGCATAAATTAATAATGACATATCTGTCGGCCCGTCCCGATGGTTATCGGGAGTAGTCGAGGGGTTTTTAGTTCGAATGGTCTCTCAAAGAGGTCTCAACTTTAGTTTATCCTGAGCATAGCCGAAGGGCTCGACCTGACAGTTCTTTATGTGTTTGAAATTCAATTTTTCACAAAAATGCGTCATGGGTAACGCCGAGTCCTCCGGTTTTAGTTCCTGCCCGTTCGGCCGGGTATCCCAGGTTTATCGAAGGACTCAGGACGGGCTAAAGCGAGGAGGTGGGAGTTTGGTGGTTGGAATGCGCTCACCATTGGGGGATGCTGCTTGCGGAAACTTAAGGAGTATGGATTTTCAGGGACGACTTTTTAATAAATTGTAATTTCTTTATTAAATCTTACATTAAAAGTAGGTGAATACATATTTTTTTAATACTATCGCATCGCATTTTGTGACCTTTAAAATCTCGGAGCAGCATGTTTTTTGGGTAGGAACACGACAGTTTTTCAAATTGCGTAATCCGGAATATAATTTATGCCAAAAATGCCCGTTGTAGGTACTGTGATTTTTTAATTGCTTTTGCAGATGGAGAGTAGTACTTTTGGATGCTGAAAAGAATTAAAGAAAAATCCGGTTAACACGGACATACATAAGCAAGGAAAATAGTAGAGTCATCAATATAAATACAAAATGAATAAGAAAATAACCAAGATCTGTTGTATAGGGGCAGGCTATGTAGGTGGCCCGACTATGGCCGTTATAGCGCAGAAATGCCCGGATATAAAAGTTACGGTGGTAGATATTAACGTTCAGAGAATCGCGGCCTGGAATGATGAGGACGTTGACAAGATCCCGGTTTACGAGCCCGGGTTAAGCGATGTGGTAGCAGAGGCCAGGGGAAGGAACCTGTTCTTTTCTACCGAAGTAGACAAGGCTATTGATGAGGCCGAAATGATATTTATTTCCGTAAATACGCCGACCAAGACCTATGGAAAAGGCAAAGGGATGGCGGCAGATCTTAAATATATCGAACTTTGCGCCCGGCAGATCGCCAGGGTGGCTAAAGACGATAAGATTGTAGTGGAGAAATCTACATTGCCGGTGCGTACCGCCGAAGCGCTGAAAAGCATATTGCATAATACCGGCAACGGGGTAAATTACCATGTCCTCTCCAATCCGGAATTCCTGGCGGAAGGTACTGCCGTAGAAGATCTGCATGCACCGGACCGTGTATTGATAGGAGGTGATGATGCGAATGCTATACAGGCTTTAGTAGATGTGTATGCGAACTGGGTACCGAAAGAAAATATTCTGACAACCAATGTTTGGTCTTCGGAGTTGTCCAAACTTACGGCCAACGCTTTCCTGGCACAACGGGTATCGTCCATCAATGCCATGTCCGAACTGTGCGAGAAAACCGGGGCAGATGTTAATGAAGTGGCCAGGGCTATCGGTACGGACAGCCGTATAGGACCTAAATTCCTCAAAGCTTCCGTTGGTTTCGGAGGGTCCTGTTTTCAGAAAGATATTCTCAACCTGGTGTACATTGCCAAAACCTATGGTTTGACAGAAGTTGCAGATTATTGGGAACAGGTGATCCTGATGAACGATCATCAGAAAAGACGGTTTGCCGATAATATAGTAACTACGCTTTACAATACGGTTTCCGGCAAAAAAATCGCTTTCCTGGGCTGGGCTTTTAAAAAGGATACCAACGATACCCGGGAGTCCGCGGCTATCCATGTCGCGGATTATTTGTTAAATGAACAGGCAGAGATCGTGGTATACGATCCCAAGGTGACCGAAGAACAGATCTATGCAGACCTGGATTACCTGAATACCCGTAGCGAAGAAGAAAACAGGAAGCTGGTTACCGTGGTTAACGATCCGTATGATGCTGCTGACAAAGCACATGCTATAGCAGTCCTGACGGAATGGGATGAGTTTAAAAATTATGCATGGGATATGATGTATAAAAATATGCTGAAACCTTCTTTCGTATTTGACGGAAGGGCTATCCTGGACAGGAAAGGTTTGAAAGCTAAAGGCTTTGACGTGTATACTATAGGGATCGGGGACGAAAAGGTGTAAATAAACAAGAAGAAAAAGAACCATTCTTTGAAGTGTAGGCAAAAGCAAAAACCTAATAAATACTTTTTTAATGGATTCTTCAGCGTATAAGAGAGTTAAAAGAATAAGAAAATGAAAGTACTGGTCACAGGCGCAGCCGGGTTTATTGGATTTCACCTTTGTAAGCGCCTTTTGGATAAGGGGTATAGTGTTGCAGGGTTGGATAATATTAACGATTATTACGATCCGGACCTCAAGTATGCAAGGTTACAACAACTGGGAATTCCGAAAAGTGAAGCTTCCGTATTTAAAAATGCAGTGGCTTCGACGGAATACGGCGAACGGTTTTCCTTTGTCCGGATGAATCTGGAAGACCGGGAAAACCTTCCTTCCCTTTTTGAAAACCATACATTCAGTGTAGTATGCAACCTGGCGGCACAGGCGGGTGTACGGTATAGCCTGGAGAACCCGGAAGCCTATGTAGACAGTAATGTCGTGGGTTTCCTGAATATCCTGGAATGTTGCCGCCACCACAATATACGGCACCTGTTATATGCCAGTAGTTCCAGCGTATATGGAGAAAATAAAAAAGTACCTTTTGCCGTCACGGATAATGTAGATCATCCTATCAGCCTATACGCGGCTACCAAAAAGAGCAATGAACTGATGGCCTATACCTATAGCCATCTCTATGGAATTCCGACTACCGGGTTACGCTTTTTTACGGTCTATGGCCCGTGGGGCCGGCCGGATATGGCTATCTTTCTCTTTACCAAAGCCATATCGGAAGGAAAGCCGATCAAAGTGTTTAATAACGGTAAAATGAGCCGGGATTTTACCTATATAGACGATATTGTACAAGGGATAGAGATTGTTTTGAAAAATCCTCCGGTGCCGGCAGATAATAAACCGGCTTATCGTCTTTCCAATATAGGTAATGGCTCCCCCCAGTCTTTAGGAGATTTTATAGAGGCCATAGAAAGTAGTATGGGAGTGGAAGCCAAAAAAGAATATTTGCCGATGCAACCGGGAGATGTGCCACAGACTTGGGCGGATACCTCCATGCTGGAACAGTTCGACTACAAAAGCACCACCGATATCAAGGAAGGGGTTGAAAAAATTGTAGCGTGGTATAAAAAATACAAAGCCGTTTAACAGCTTAAACACAGGGAGGAATAAAATGTAAAAAAAAACAAGTAGAAGCAGTACTATTAGACATCAAAGCATGTTTGAATCGCAAATTGGTAGATAGTAGGTTATAATTTGTTTTTGAAGGAGAAGATATAAATATGACAAGCAATAACAAAAGAATAGTTAAGAACAGTCTTTTCTTATACATAAGGATGTTATTTTTAACTATTCTGACACTTTATACTTCAAGAGTTGTTTTAGAACAACTGGGAGTAGAGGATTTCGGTATTTATAGTATTGTTGGAGGTATTGTAACAATGTTGAGTTTTTTTAATTCTTCGATGTCTGTAGCTACACAACGGTATATGGCTTTTGATATTGGAAGGAATGATTTTAAGCGATTAAATAAAACATTTAATTCCTCTTTGTTCATTTATATATTTATAGGACTTTTAATAGTAATATTATTAGAAACGGTGGGGCTATGGTATATAAATAACCGCCTTGTTTTCCCGGAAGAAAAAACATTTTCAGTAAATGTTGTTTATCAGTTTTCGATTCTTACATTTTTAGTAAACCTCACACAATTGCCATACAATGCATTGATTTTGGCGAGAGAAAAAATGCAGGTATATACCTATGTAACTATTCTTGATACCATTTTAAAGCTGGCTATTTTGTATCTTTTGTTTTTAGGAGAGAATAAATTGATATTATATTCTATTTTGGTTTTTGTTGTTACAGTTATTGTTCAATTAGTTTACCATATTTACTGTCATAAGCGATTTGAAGAAACAAAAATTAATTTTACCCGGGATAAGGAATATCTAAAAGAGTTACTCTCTTTTTCAGGTTGGAATTTATTTGGAAACATTGCAGCAGTAGCCAGAAACCAAGGAATAAATTTAGTTTTGAATATTTTCTTTGGAGTAATGCTGAATGCAGCGTATGCTATTGCAATACAAGTACAAAATGCGGTAGGTTCTTTCGTGGCTAATTTCCAGAAAGCAATGAATCCTCAAATTATTAAAAGCTATGCCAATGGTCAGAATAATGAAGCTCTAAAATTAATGAGTGCCGGAGTTAAATATTCATTTTTTTTAATGATCTTGTTCGCTGCTCCGTTGTTGATACATACAGAATATGTCCTTAATCTATGGCTTACCGAATTACCTGAACACTCCGTAGTATTTGTTAGGTTAGTAATAGCTTTTTCTATGGTAGAATCTATATCAGGCCCTCTGATGACGATGGTTCAGGCAACGGGAAAAATAAAATGGTATCAAATTGTTATTGGAGGATTAATTTTTTTGAATTTACCCATTTCTTATTTTTTAATGAAAGTGAATAATAGACCAGAAACATTTTATTATGTGATGATTTCGATAGGTATTATTTGTTTAATAATAAGGGTGTTATTTTTAAAAAAGATGATTGGTTTAAAGATATCTGAATTCATATTAAAAACCATAATACCAATCATAATGGTAAGTTTTCTGATTTTGTCTCTATGGTATTTATTAGAAAGTAAAATTTCAATTATTAATAGGTTAGACACTCTTGTATTTAATGTTATTATAGAGATATTAATATGTGTTTTTGTAATACTGACTATAGGTCTAAATATAAATGAAAAGAGAATGTTGCTAACTTTAGCACGGAAGTATATGAAAATTTAATATGAGAGCAAAAATAAAGAAGATATTAGGGGAGAAGCTTTATATAGAATTAACCACTCCTTTGGCATATATACGTGATTTGAAAAGTTTACATACAAACTTTTATGTAGATAAAAAATTATATAAAAAACATTCAAATGTTTTTAAAGTAGACAATTTTGAAAAAAAAGAAGCAAATATTATTCTATACTATCATAGTATAGAGAAAGGTTTCCTGTTTAAGAATCCTAAACATAGATTTGCTAAAGAAAAAATAATACGTCTTCATAAGTATTTGAAAGATAAGGAAGTAATAAAAAATATAAATTTGTCACAGATTAGAACAGGATATTCTGTTGTTTGTAGGTATTATGAATTCCATAAGGAAAAAGATATAGAGATAGAAAGCTATTTTTCGGAAAAAGATTATTTGTTTTATAAAGGGATATTAAGTAATTATTATTCTCAAAATTTTAACGGTATAAAGAAATTCACCTTTGATGAATTTTATTCAGATATAGATTCAAATTTTTTAGATTTTTCCAACTCTAGAAGATCTGTTAGAGATTTTACAGGAGAATTAATCGATGAGCAACAAATAAAAGCGGCTGTAACTTTAGCACTAAATAGTCCTTCAGTTTGTAATAGACAATCTGCAAAGGTACATCTATTACAAGACAAAGTAAAAATAGATGAGATTTTGAAAATTCAAGCTGGTTTTAGAGGGTATAGTGAAAATGTTAAGCAATTGTTGGTTTTAACGGCAGACCGAAATTATTTTTACACCGTTGGAGAGCGAAATCAATTATATATTGATGGAGGTATTTTTTTGATGAATCTTTTATATGCTTTGCATTTTTATAAAATTGCAAACTGCCCTGCAAATTGGGGGAAAACAGTAAAAGATGATAGATTAGCACGAAAAGTTATTGATTTAAAAGAGAATGAAAAAATCATTTGTTTAATTCCGATTGGTAAAGCTGTTGATGATATAAGAGTTTGTTTATCAGAAAGAAGGACAATTGACGAAGTTTTAAAAATTATTTAAAATGAAAAAAACAGGATTATTAACAATGCCGGTAAAAGAAAATTACGGGGGTATTGTACAGATAGCAGCTTTATACGCTTTTTTGGAGAGCAATGGCTATACACCTTATTTAATAAGAAAAAAATACGATGAAAGTTTATCAAAGCGTATATTTAGATATATACTTTCACATAATCCTCTATATTTCTTGTATGATTATAAAAATCTTACAAAACGAGAAAAACAATCTTCTAAATTGCAATCATTTGTAGAACAGTTTTTTACCAACAAAACCACTTTGTCCTTTAATAAAGAACAATATCAAAAAAGTGTACAAAACCTTGATGCAGTAATAGTAGGAAGCGATCAAGTGTGGAGATATAAATATGTAGGGAAAAACTACAGATATTATTTCTTAGATTATTTACCGTCAAAAACAAAAAAAATAGCTTATGCGGCTTCTTTTGGTGTAGATCAATGGGAAGGTAATCAAGAAACGGTTCAAAAAGTAGAAAGTTTACTTAATCAATTCAGCACAGTTTCAGTAAGAGAAAAATCAGGATTAGAGATTTGTAAAAAAACATTCAATTGTCAAAACGCTGTTCATGTTTTAGACCCCACCTTTTTGCCGGAGGTAAGTTTTTATAACAATCTTATTGATAAAGAAAAAATACAAAAAAAAGTAAGATTGTTTAGCTATGTTTTAGACAACAGCGATTTTGTAAAAGAAGCTATTACACATACAAGCAAATCGTTGAATTTAGAAGTAGATACAATTAAGCTGACAGATTATAAATTCAGTGCCAACCCGTCTATTGCTGAATGGTTGTATCATTTTAGGGAAGCCGATTTTGTGATTACCGATTCGTTCCATGGTACGGTGTTTTCCATTTTGTTTAAAAAACAGTTTATCTGTGTCGGCAATAAAAAACGAGGGTATTCCCGTTTTGAATCTTTGTTAGAGTTACTTAATCTAAAAGAAAGGCTAATATTTGATTATACACCAGAAAACTTAAACAAGTTATTGAAAAACAAAATTGATTATAATGCTGTTAGGGTTTTAAAACAAAAACAGATAGAGATTTCTAAAGATTTTCTTTTAAATGGTTTGAAAAATGGATAATTATCAGTTGTCGATCGTAATCCCTACATATAAGCCTCAAAGCTATATTTTTGAATGTATTGATAGTTTGCAAAAGCAAACATTGACCAAAAAATTATTTGAAGTGATTATCGTATTGAATGGCGATAAAGAGCCATATTATACAAATATAGAAAATTATATTAAAGAATACGACAATTTTAAAATAATAAATACGGCAATAGCAGGTGTTTCCACAGCACGCAATATAGGTATAGAAATAGCAAAGGGAAGCCATATTGTTTTTATTGACGACGATGATTTTATAGCAGAAACTTTTTTAGAGGAAATGTATAATCATATAACCAAAGTTCCTTTAAATTTAGTGGTTTCAAACTTTTTCGGATATTATGATGAAGAGGATAGGATAGAAAATGATTACATGACAAGTTTTTATGAAGAACTAAGGAATAGTACAGAAGTATTTTCTTTGGTTAGAAATAGAAAAATATTATCGTCTTCTTGTGGAAAAGCAATTCCTAAGGAGGTTATTGGCGATTGTAGATTCAAAGAATATGTTAAAATAAGTGAAGATGCGTTGTTCATGTTTGAGATAAGTAAGAACATAAAGGGAATGTCTTTTCTTCCTTTGGAAGTTGCTTATTATAGAAGAATCAGAAAAGCTTCAGCTTCCAGAAAAAAAGTAAGCGTATCTGCCAGTTTTAAAGTATTGGTTCAAAACATAAATAATTTTAGCAAAGTATATTTCAGAAATAGCTCTCAATATAGTTTTTCTTTATATATAAACAGGATAATGGCTATTTCTAAACATTTTTTAATTAGTTTAAAAAACAGTTAATGAATAAGAAATTCTTATATGTAATTTTTTTAATAGGGTTGGTATACTTTGTATTATCACAAAATGTATTTGCAGCTAGTTGTTCGTTGGGCTATAATCAGTCAAAATTTCCAATGATTATGTATGCGGTACCGGCAACGGACAGCAATTTTAAAGAAGTTCGTTCGTGGGGAATTAATTACGTACATCAATATGGATTAACATCGGGTACCTTAACAAAAGAAAAGTTAGAAAAAATTCAAAAATACCTTGATTTGGCTGCTAAGTATAAATTAAAGGTAATGGTTGATTTAGACGGGGCTAATCGTGTGTCGAATGGAAAAATAGACGAAATGAAAGTAATTGTTCAAAGATTTAAAAAACATCCAGCAGTAGGTTATTGGTATTTATTTGATGAGCCTGATAATAAAAAAGTTACAGTAAAAAACTTGCAACCCTTTTATGAAATGATAAAGGCGGAGTCGCCCAATATTCCGATAGCTATGTGTCATGCTTGGACTACGAATTGGTACAAATATAGCGGAGTTCAGGATGTTTTGTTGCATGATATTTATCCAGTAAGTGGCGCGGAATTTCCAAACGCAAAACTAGAAAACCAAACAAATTTTACAAGTGCTGCGGTAAATCAGGGAAAAGGAGATTTGGTAATTCCAGTACTTCAGTTCTTTAGTTGGAAAAGTATGGCAAAACCTCAAACTGCAAGTTTAAGAGGCTATGGGGTAAACAAACTTCATTACCCCAATTTTGAGGAATTTAGATATTTGTGTTTTTCGACACTATCTCAAGGTGTAAATGGTATGGCATTCTATTCTTATGCACGCCATAAAATGATTAATTCTGATTGGTCAAACAAAGTAGCAAGTCCTATTTTGAGTGAATTAGTGAATTTTACGGACAAGGTTAAGATACAAAATAGTGAATTTAAGAATATTGCAAAGCATAAATCTGATGGTTATTTATACAGTCGCTGGAGCAATGCAAATACATCGTATTTTATTATTATTAATTCATCAAATAAAAATAGGAATATAGCAATAAAAGACAAGGGGATTCTAAATGCTAAAAGTTTGCAACCTTGGGGGCAAACCCGTAAAATGAGTATAACAAAAAAGAATAATACACTAACTTTTACAAAGATAAAGCCTTGGGAGGTTATTATTTTAAAAGAGAATAAAGAATAGAGACTGTAAAATAAACTATGGTAGAAAATAAAAACACAAGTATGCTTATTTATTTGTTAGTATTCTTTTTGGTGTTTTTCATTCCGTCGGCATCTGCAATCGGTGGGTTTCAGCTGTGGTATGCAGTTGCTGTTGGAGTAGTGCTCTATGGAGTTTTTAAAAACAAATTAGAGATTGATTATTTGTCCAAAAGTGTTTTCCATTTCATCCTAATTAGTTTTATTCTCTTGTTGATATCTTTGTTATTCTCTGGGATGAACTTTGGCTCTTTACAAGACTTTAATGAGTTTTTACGATTAATAGGGGGGGGGGGGATTTTTTACTTAATGTATGTGGGCTATACAGAGAAGTGGAATAAAAAAATTGTGTTGTTTTTAAAACTATTTTTATTATTACAGCTTATCTTCTGTTTTTTACAAGGAAATGATAGTGTCAATAGAATCATGGGGATTATATGGAACACGGAGCGAATCTGGGATTTACGGCGAACAGGTTCATTTGCAAACCCAAATATATTGTCAGTTTTTTGCGTAGCTTCATACTCGTATATTTTTTTTAGAATCAAAACCATTCAAAAAATTATATTTGGATTGGTGATATTCGGAATCATTCTTTTTACAAGTTCTAAAACCGGACTGATAGCTTTTTTGATTATTGTTTGTGTAAATTTTTTTCTTATTAAGGCAAAATTCAGTTTTAAAAACATAGCCCTTTTTATTATATCTTTATTGTTGGGGGGGTATGCAGGAATTACCTTGTTATATATGTATCAGTATGAATATCCTTATATAGCGCAATTGTTAATGATGTTTGATAATGATATGGATATAAGTCAGATAAAATCCTTGGGAGATAGACAAATAATGTGGGAAAATGCACTCAATCAATTTAATGATTTTTCTTCATTGCAACAATTAGTAGGGATTGGTCCAGGAAAAGATACCGACTTGAATATTATTGATAATGAATTTCTTACTATTTTAGTGAAAATGGGAATAATAGGACTTTTGTTCTATGCACTTACTATTTTTATATTGTTAGTATTTTTGTTCAAAAATAAAAAGAACTTAGGGGCAAAATCTATGATTGCCATAGTTGTACTGTTTTTGTTGTCATCGGGTAGTGCCTCAACATTTATAGCATGGCATTTATCATTAATGTTTTATTTATTCTTAGGCATGTGTTTAAAGGAAATTAAATTAGCTCAATTAACAAGAAATTAATATGAAAATCCTATACATCCACCAATATTTTAAAACCCCTAAAGAACCGGGTGGAACCCGCTCGTATTGGATTGCGCAAGAATTAATAAAAAACGGACATCAGGTTACGATGATTACTGCCGACCCAAAAGCAACCCAACAAAGAAGAGAGGTAGAGGTAGATGGCATTAATGTTATCTATTTAAAGGAAGCTTATAACCAAAGTATGTCTATTGCAGTTAGGCTAAAATCATTCTTAGGCTTTGTGTGGAAAAGTATTTCCGAAGCCCGAAAACAAAAAGATATGGATTTGGTTATTGCTACTTCTACTCCTCTTACGGTGGGCATTACAGCTTTGTATATGAAGTGGTTTAAGAAAGTACCCTATGTTTTTGAAGTGCGTGATTTATGGCCGGAAGTACCTATCCAAATGGGGGCTTTTAAGAGTCCATTTATTGTAAAGCTAACCCGTTGGTTTGAAAAAACCATATACAAAAATGCCCGACACGTTATTGCACTTTCTCCGGGAATGCAAGACGGAGTTGTAAAGTATATTCCGAAAGAGAAAACCTCCATGATTCCCAATATGGCGAAAGTAGAAGAATTTTGGCCAAGGGAAAAAAACAGTGAAGTAGAACAAAAATTAGGCTTAAATTCAAATAGCTTTAAAATCGTTCATTTTGGTTCGTTGGGATTGGCTAACGGTGCCGAAACTATTATTGAATCAGCTAAACTATTAAAAGATGATAATTCCGTGGAGTTTTTATTTGTAGGTGGAGGCTCAACCGAAGGTAAACTAAAAGAAGAATGTAAAAAACATCAATTGACGAATGTGAAATTTTTAGGAAGGTTTCCTATGAAAGAAACTTCCGAAATGGTCAATCTGTGTGATGTGTCTTTAGTATCGTTTAAAGATTTGCCTATACTGTACACAAATTCACCGAATAAACTGTTTGATTCTTTATCTGCTGGTAAACCTATCATTGTTAATTCGGCGGGGTGGACGAAAAGCCTTGTGGAGGAAAATCAATGCGGTTATTATGTAAATCCGAAAAAACCGCAGGAGTTGGTAGATAGAATAAGGCATTTGCAGTTACATCCGGAAAAGATACGGGCAATGGGATTGAATTCTCGTGGATTAGCCGAAAATAAATATGATAAATCTTTGTTGTGTAAACAATTCGTGGAGGTAATAGAAAGTCAAAATGTATAAAAATTTCTTCAAACGTTTATTTGATTTTTTGGCAGCACTTATGGGGCTACTGATGCTATCGCCTATTTTTATCATAGTAACAATTGGTCTTTTCTTTGCTAATCGGGGTAAACCTTTCTTTTTTCAGGCGCGACCGGGAAAAGAAGATAAGGTTTTCAAGATCATCAAGTTTAAGACCATGAACGACAAAAGGGACGAAAATAAGGAGTTTTTACCAGACGCAGAACGTCTTACGGGGATTGGCAGCTTTGTAAGGAAGACCTCTTTAGATGAAATTCCACAGTTGATCAATGTATTAAAAGGTGATATGAGTCTGGTAGGGCCCCGTCCCCTCTTAACTGAATATTTACCTTTGTATAATAAAGAACAAAAAAAGCGCCATAAAGTGCGGCCCGGAATTACGGGCTGGGCGCAGGTCAATGGGAGAAATGCCATTTCCTGGCAGGAAAAGTTTGCATTGGATGTATGGTATGTGGATCATTTGAATTTTGGCCTTGATTGTAAAATATTGTTTAAGACAGTAAAAAAAGTCTTTGTTTCCGAAGGGATTTCTGCGGAAGGGCAGGCTACTGCCGAACGATTCACAGGTAATGGATAAGCGTTTGATAAATATTTTTGGTGCGGGCGGGCATGCCAGGGTTATTATTGAGATTGCGGAGTGTAATATCGATACCGGTATAGGTTTTGTTTTTGATGAAACCGAGATCGAGGAACGAATTTTGGGAAAATACCCGGTGATATTGCCGGATGAGATAAAACTGGCAAAATATCCTGTGATCATTGCCATAGGGAATAATAAAGTACGTAAACTAATTTCGCAAAGATTGCACGGCATCGCTCCTGTTTTACGGTATCCCACCGCAGTACTTTCGACTTCTGCAACTTTTGGAAATGGAACTGTGGTGATGGCCAATGCGGTTATTAATGCAGAGGCCTGTATAGGGGAGCATTGTATTATTAATACTAGTGCCGTAATAGAGCATAATTGTAATCTGGATGATTTTGTGCATATATCCCCGGCTGCTGCCTTGGCAGGGGGAGTTACTATAGGTGAAGGTACTCATGTCGGAACAGGAGCTAGTGTTATTCCCGGAGTAAAAATTGGAAAGTGGTGTACGATCGGAGCCGGTACTGTAGTCATTAAGGATATTCCGGATGGAGTAACGGTGGTGGGAAACCCTGGCAGGATTATAGGAAATTAAAAATACGGGTAGTTATTATTTAAGGAAAAAAGAAATAAGTGCTGACAATGAGTGATAAACGTAAAATATGGCTTTCCTCCCCTCACATGGGGGGCGCAGAGCAAAAATATATAAAAGACGCATTTGACAATAATTGGATAGCCCCATTGGGACCTAATGTCACTGGTCTGGAAACTGACCTGGAAAGCTTCCTGGGGAAAGATAAAAAGGTAGCGGCGGTAAGTGCCGGTACCGCGGCTTTGCATTTAGCCCTGATCCTTTCGGGGGTTGAGGCCGGTGATGAAGTGATCTGCCAGAGCCTGACCTTTTCAGCTTCTGCCAACCCTATTGTATACCAGGGAGCTACTCCTGTTTTTGTGGATAGTGAACCCGATACCTGGAATTTATGTCCCGGTGCTTTGGAAGATGCCATAAAAGACAGAATAGCTCTTGGGAAGAAACCCAAGGCTATTATTGCAGTGCACCTTTACGGGATGCCTTATAAAGTGGAAGAGATACATGCGGTTGCCGGCAAATATGATATACCCGTAATAGAAGATGCGGCGGAAGCTCTGGGGAGTCATTACAAGGGGCAAAACTGTGGGACTTTCGCGTCAATGGCAATTTTGTCATTTAATGGAAATAAGATCATTACCACCTCGGGTGGAGGGGCTTTGGTATGCCCTGATGAAGATCTGAAGAAAAAAGCGGTGTTCCTGGCCACACAGGCCAGGGACCAGGCGCCGCATTACCAGCACAGCCATATAGGGTATAACTACAGGATGAGCAATATTTGCGCCGGGATAGGCCGGGGACAAATGGAAGTGTTGGAAGAGCGGGTAGCGCAACGGCGTGGGATGCATGCTTTCTATACAGAAATATTCTCAGGGGTGGATGGAATTACGCTTTTGAAAGAACCGGATACAGATTACTTCTGTAACCACTGGTTGACGGCGATCCTGACAAAAAGCTTTGAACAACGTGAAGCCTTACGTTTGGCCCTTGAGGAAGATAACATAGAAAGCCGGCCGGTATGGAAACCCATGCACTTGCAACCGATTTTTAAGAAGGCTCCTTATTATGGGGGGCGGGTTGCCGAAGCTATTTTTGACAAGGGCCTGTGTCTGCCTTCAGGCTCTAATCTTACGGATACGGACAGGGGACGTATTCATTCGGCAATTACAAAATTTCTAAGTATATAGGACTATACCGATTGACCTTCCGCTTATTTGCTTTAGGATTTTGCGATATACGGATCCGGGATTGAAATGAGGACCTGGATAGGGGTATAGTGCAGATTGCTATTGGAATACCCCCTGATAGAAAGGAGGTTTTCTTAGTAGATGACAAAAATTGAATTTTGATAATTCCTCTCCCGAAAGTCTACCTTTGCCGGCAGGCTTTCGGAATTGTTACCCCTCCCGATAAAATCGGGACGAGGAAAATCAGGCTCCCTATAGGGGTGGGGCCGATTTTCCGAGCAACTACAAATATTTTTTATTATCCCCTTGGTATAGAAATGAATGATGCTATTAGAATTGTAGGATATTTATAGAGCATAGAGCAATTTTTTTAGTATGAGACGTTTTTATATTCGGGATAGGCTTGATGTGTTTTGCCGGTTCCGGATAACAGGATGGAGATTATCGATATTTACTGCAATTGACCTAAAAAAACAGAGAATAAGCAGTGTTGAAATGATCTCTTCCGGGAAACTACCGATATTTGGTTGGATATTTAACAGTAGGGAAGAAATATGTGGTATGCGATTTCATAACACCTAATTCACCTTATCTAAACGTATATAAAGAAAAAAAACCTTATTTTAGCAGGAAATAAGGTGTGTAATTGAAGGAAAATACAACATGTTTAAAAGGGTGTTTTTCCCTTTTTATAAGGTTTTCTATTTGATTTTTAGATTAATTTTAACAAAACAGGTATTTTTTTAATATCTTTATTCATTGTGAAGGTCAAAAAGTACTTGTTTTTTGAGCTTTACCGGGCAATTTTCGTAATATATGAAAAAAATAAGTTGGGATAAGTTGAGACGAGGGATGAAACTGGTGTTTCAACCCGGGAAGAGAAAACTGGACTTAAAGAACATAGGCTACCTGCCGAGATGGATCATCCTGGCGATCGACATCTCCATACTGGTGTTTTCGGCTATAGTAACCTATGTATTGCTCCAGGGGCTCACGCTCAGTTTTTACACCCGCCTTACCCGCCTGGAAGAATTGCTTATGGTGGTGGGGGTAAATATCGTGTATTTTCTCCTGTTTCGCACCTATGCCGGCCTGATACGGTACTCTTCGTATATAGACGGTTTAAAACTGTTATTTTCTACATTTGCTTCTTTTGTTACCTTGGCGGGGATTAGTTATACCAGTTATTTTATCACCGGGGAAAAGCTTTTCCTGGTCCCCGGGTTATTCATGTATTTTATTATTTCTTTTGCTTTCCTGTTCCTGTTCCGGGTGGTCGTAAAGCAGGTATTCCACGCTTTTTTCGGGGAGACAAGAAAAGAAGAAAAGACGAAGGTGCTTATTTTCGGGGCGGATTCCAACGCCATATCGGTGGCGAATGCCATCCGTACGGAGCAGCCGGTCCGGTTTAAGATCCTGGGATTTGTGGATAAGAGCAACCACAATACCACTAAACGCATCCTAGACCTGCCTATACTCAGCAAAAACAAACGGATATCCGTACTCCTGAGGGCGCACGGTGCCCAGGGGGTAATCCTTGCGGACAAACACCTGACCAAGGCCGAAAAAATAGAATTGGTAGACGATTGCCTGGAAAGCGGGTATAAAGTGTTCACGGCCCCGCTGATATCCGATTGGGAAAACGAACAGGACTTTTCCGGGCAGATCAAGAATATACAGATTGAAGATCTGCTGGAGCGAAAACCCATAGTCCTGGATAATAAAGGTATCTCCAAAGAACTGAAAGGAAAAAGGGTGCTGGTTACGGGGGCTGCCGGTTCTATAGGGAGTGAGATCGTACGGCAGGTGCTGAAATACAATCCGGAATTACTTATTATCGTAGACCAGGCCGAAACTCCTTTACATCAATTACGGCTGGAACTGAATAACCTGTCCGGAAAGGTGCAGTACGAGACGGTAATAGCCGATGTACGTAATTATGAACGGATGAACCGTGTTTTTGAAGCTTTTGCTCCCCAGGTAGTCTATCACGCGGCCGCCTATAAACACGTGCCGCTTATGGAGGAAAACCCTTCGGAGGCGGTTTTTGTGAATATTATGGGGACTAAGAACATGGCAGACCTGGCCGTGGAACACAAGACGGAGAAGTTTGTTATGGTATCTACCGATAAGGCTGTAAACCCGAGTAATGTAATGGGTGCTTCCAAACGTATTGCGGAGATGTATGTGCAATCCCTCTACTTTTCTAATAAAGAGAAGAAAAAGAAAACAACACGGTTTATCACCACTCGTTTTGGCAATGTACTGGGCTCCAACGGTTCGGTAGTGCCCCTGTTTAAGGAACAAATAGCCAAAGGAGGGCCGCTGACCATTACCCACCCGGATATTATCCGTTATTTTATGACTATTCCGGAGGCCTGTCGCCTGGTGCTGGAAGCCGGGGCCATGGGAAAAGGCGGGGAGATCTTTATCTTTGATATGGGTGAGGCTGTTAAGATCATGGACCTGGCCACGAAAATGATCCGCCTGGCCGGTTTTATCCCGGAAGAGGATATAGCGATTGAAGTAACGGGGCTTAGACCGGGAGAAAAGCTTTATGAGGAATTGCTTAGCGATAAGGCAAAAACGCTCCCCACACACCACGAAAAAATAATGATCGCCACGGAGACCATCGATGATTACGAATATGTAAAGAAAGCGATACTCTCCATCTACGAAGTAGCGAGAAAATATAAAAATGACAAAACCGTAAAACTGATGAAAAACCTGGTCCCGGAATACAAAAGTATGAATTCCCTGTTCGAATCCCTGGATAGTGGTACTTCCGGGCCTGCACCAGGTGAAAACGGCCTTCCCGCAACCATCTCCGAAAAGGAGGAAAAGGAAGTATACGGGACCGGAAAACGCCGGGTAAGTTTCCCGGGATAATTTTCTTTTTTTAACGTACTATCCTGTTTTTTCAGATAACATCGTAAAAATTTTTTTTGGAAATGAATATGTGACCATACGGATCTCCTTCCGTTCCACCCTTTGGGGCAATGTCATTTAGTTAGTGTTATAGTACTCTGAAAAAGAGGTATAAGAGGAATGTTCTATATTTTATTAGAAAAACAAAAAAGCTGCTCCCTTCATCCCGATCCCGATAATTATCGGGAGAAAGGAGGAGGCTCATCTATGATGAGACGGAGGGTTTGATATTCCAGGCCACAGGCTGAACGCAAATGTTTGAGTATATACCGCTAAAGTTCGGGCTTGTCAAACTCCCCGTCCCGCGAGCGGTCCACCCCTCTTTATCTAAAGAGGGGAGCCTGGTTGGGTTATAACGGGGTAGCTGTAGAGGAAAAAACCAAAAAAGCTCCTCCCTTCAGATGAAGGGAGGTACCCGAGCGCAGCAACGGGGGGAGGGTTTGAAATCCCGGACCATAGGATAAGCGCAAATGTTTGAGTATATACGCTAAAGTTCGGGCTTGTCAAACTCCCCGTCCCGCAAAGCGGTCCACCCCTCTTGAGTTATAACGGGGCAGATATAAAAGAAAAAGACAAAAGGCTCCTCCCTTGTGATGAAGGGAGGTACCCGAGCGCAGCAACGGGGGGAGGGTTTGACATCCCGGATCATAGGGTAAGCGCAAATGTTTGAGTATATACGCTAAAGTTCGGGCTTGTCAAACTCCCCGTCCCGCAAAGCGGTCCACCCCTCTTCTCCCGATAATCCCGATAATTATCGGGATCGGGATGAAGCGGGGAGTCCTGTTGAGTTATAACGGGGCAGCTGAGGAAGAAAAAAACAAAAGGCTCCTCCCTTGTGATGAAGAGGGATGCTTTAAAAAAAGCCAAAAAACAAACAAATTGGCTTAACTAAATGACATTACCCTTTAGGCAGGGAATGGAGGGCAGACGGCCCAAGCTTGAAATTCCGCTCCCTTTAGTCCCGATAACTATCGGGAGGGGTAACGGAATTTCAGACAAACTTTCTGTTCAACAATGAAATAAATATAAATATGAGATGTGATAGTTCCTCTTCCGTATTGTCCTTTAGACATAACATGCAGCCGAGTAGAAACGGCAGGGCAGGTCGCATTTTACACTATTACGAGTCCATAGGGAAGAAATAAGGAAAATTATTATATCCCTGGAAGAATTTAATTCGCAAATATTATATTTGCAGCAAATAATATACGCTTTGCCCTGTTTAACCGTTAAAAAAGTGAAGTGATATAAACGACAGATGATGAAAGTAAAACGTTTAGTACCTTACCATACCCCTGCTTTTCTCCTGATGCTGTTCAGCATTGTTTTAATAACCTCCTGTGCTTCCCGTAAGAACCTGGTGTATTTCCAGGATATAGAAGAGATTGATAAACTGGCCAGCCGGGTTATTTACGACCCTGTATTGCAACCGGATGATCTTCTGACGATTACGGTTTCCGCTTTAAATATGGAAACGGTGATGCCCTTTAACCTGCCGGTAGTAGCCTATATGGATACCGGGCAACGGGCCAGCGGTACGCCGCAACTGCAGACCTATTTGCTGGACAACCAGGGCAACCTGGAATTCCCGGTGATCGGGAGGATACAACTGGGAGGCCTGACCCGTAGTGAAGCGGTAGACCTGCTCCGGAAAGAAATATCGCATTATGTAAAGAACCCGGTGATAAATATACGGATCATGAATTACCGGGTGACGGTACTTGGAGAAGTGGCCAAACCGGGGTCTTATACCATTCCTAACGAACGTATTACCATCCCGGAAGCCCTGGGGCTGGCGGGAGACCTTACCGTATATGGCAAGCGGGACAACATTCTTATCATTCGGGACAAGAACGGGGAAAAAACCTATACCCGGGTGGATATCACCAAAAAAGATATCCTCGAATCCCCGTATTTCTACCTGCAACAGAACGATGTGATCTATGTGGAGCCCAACAAGGCGCAGGTGCAATCCTCCACCTATAACCGGAATGCTACCGTGGTGATCTCCATAGCTTCGGTGATTATTGCCCTGATCTCAGTATTAACCCGTTAATAATTTTTACAGATAATGCAATCGGACCAGCAAATACATCCTATCCGGCCCGCAGGGGAGGAAGAGATGAACCTGAGAGACCAGTTAGAAGCTTATCTTGCTCATTGGAAATGGTTTGTGATCAGTGCCATTGTCTGTGTGGCACTGGCATTTATATACCTTCGCTACGCGACTCCGCAGTATAGTGTTTCCGCCACTATTATGATCAAGGATGATAAAAAAGGAGGGATAACTTCCGAGTTTTCGGCCTTCCAGGATATCGGTCTCTTCGGGAATATGACCAATAGTGTGGATAATGAGATAGAAGTGTTGAAATCCCGGACCCTGATGGAGAATGTAGTACGAAAATTAGGGCTGAATGTCTCTTATTATACGAAGGGAAATATCCGGACTTCGGAAGCATATAAGAATACGCCGGTACGTATTAATTTTTCACTACAGGATTCTGTTTTACACAAGACGGATACCACCTTTACAGTACGGATAGATTCTGCCACCCGCTTCACTTTATTGGATGGAGATGGTGAAAAAAAAGGAGATCACGGCTTTGGGGAACATGTGACTTTTAGTGGCGGGAAAATGACGGTATTACCGGCATTTGACAATGTGGAAGATCTTAACAATCGTGATGTTGAGGTGGTGATAAAACCTTTGGCCATGGTGACCCTCGGTTACCGGGAACAGGTTCAGATTTCTGTGGTGGATAAAAACACTAGTGTTATAAAATTAAATCTTAACACTGCGGTTAGGCAAAAGGGGGAAGATATTCTCAATACGCTTATAGAGCAATATAATATAGACGTGGTGGCAGATAAAAACCTGGTTTCCGCCAATACGGCCAGGTTTATCGAAAAGCGTTTGGAACTTATAGAGTCCGAACTGGGAGAAGTGGAGCAAAGTGCGGAAAGTTTTAAGGAAACCAATCGGCTGACGGATATCACCTCGGAGGCCGAAATCGCCCTGGGGAGTGCAAGTGATTATGCCAAGCGGATTGTGGAAACGGAAACCCGGTTGCAACTCACGGACTTTTTGATTAGTTACCTGGCGGATATACCGGATAATAACAGTCTTATACCGGCAAATGTCGGAACGGAAGATAGCAATATAGGGCCTTCTATAGTGGAATACAACAAACTGGTACAGGAGCGGAGCCGTTTGATGCGGGGGTCTACGGAAAACAACCCGATAATCGTAAACCTGGACAGCCAGATCTCCGGACTGCGGCAATCCATAAAACAAACCCTGGCCAACCTGAAAACCTCCCAGACCATAGCTTTGAATGACCTGAGGCGGCAGGAAAACCTGTTAAACTCTAAAATATCCAATGTGCCCGGGCAGGAAAGACGATACCGGGGGATACAACGACAGCAGCAGATCAAGGAAACGCTTTACCTGTACTTATTACAGAAAAAAGAGGAGACAGCAATTTCGCTGGAGGTGACCGCACCGAATTCCAAGATCATAGATAGTGCTTATGGTTCGGAAGAACCGGTGGCCCCTAAAAAGAAAATAGTTTTATTGGCGTCCTTTATTTTAGGACTTTTGATTCCTTTCGGGGTGATATATTTAAAAGATTTACTGGACACCAAGGTTCAGGGCAGGAAAGATATAGAAGGAAAATTGTCTGTGCCATTTTTGGGAGATATTCCGAAATCCCTGTCCAATGACCAGACCATTTCCATGGACAGCCGAAGCAGTGCGGCAGAGGCTTTCCGGATCCTACGGACCAACCTGGACTTTATGCTGGCCAATGTGGACGGAGGCAAGGCTAAGAAAATATTTATTACCTCTACGGTAAGTGGAGAAGGAAAAACATTTGTGTCCATGAACCTGGCCGGAACTTTGGCGCTTTCCGGGAAAAGGGTGTTACTTATCGGTATGGATGTCCGTAATCCCAAGCTTACGGAATATGTAGACCTGCCGCATCCCAGGGGGCTAACGAATTACCTGACCAACGGGGGGCAGTCCCTGGACGAAATGATCTTTAAATATCAAAAAGAAGGTTTTGACCATATGGATATTCTTACTTCCGGCGCCATACCACCTAATCCTGCGGAACTGTTGATGAGTGATAAGATAGGCGCCCTGTTTGCGGAACTGGAAGATAAATACGACTATATCGTGGTAGATACCGCCCCGGTAAGCCTGGTGACGGATACCTTGCTTATCAGTAAATATGCGGACCTTTTTGTCTACGTATGCCGTGCAGGCTACCTGGACAAGCGCTTACTGGTAATCCCGGAAAACCTGTACAAAGAAAGACGTTTGCCTAATATGGCGATGCTTATCAATGACTCCGATTCCAAAAAAGGTTATGGCTATGGTTACGGCTATGGTTATGGACAGGAAGTGAAACCGTGGTGGAAGAAGATGATGAAGAAGTATAGTGGGTAAAATTTTAGGTTTCCTTTTTTGGGTTTTGTTTGTAAAGGTACGGGGCAATAAAAAGTATTCCTGTGCCGTTTGGGGTAGGAGTATGAATAGAAGCCTGGAATCTGAGGTATATAGCAATCGGAATCAGGTTATACTCAAATCAACATAAAACAAGACAAACATGTGTGGTATTGTAGGTTATATCGGTTACAGGGAAGCATACCCTGTAATCATTAAGGGGCTTCAGCGATTGGAGTACCGTGGTTATGACAGTGCGGGAATAGCATTGTATGACGAGAAGGATATTCAATTGTCCAAGACCCGGGGAAAAGTAGCGGACCTGGATAAAAAGGCCAAAGGAGAAATAGCCCTTGTAGGTACGCTCGGGATAGGCCATACCCGCTGGGCTACCCACGGAGAGCCCAATGATGTGAATTCGCACCCGCATTATTCCAATTCGGGAGACCTGGTGATCATCCATAATGGTATTATCGAAAACTACGAACCGCTGCGCCGGGAGTTGACCAAACGGGGGTATACCTTTACCTCCGATACGGATACCGAAGTGCTGGTGAACCTGATCGAGGATGTGAAGAAGAACCACGATCTTAAACTGGGGAAAGCTGTACAGATAGCATTGAACCAGGTGCACGGGGCTTATGCCATCGTGGTATTTGACAGGACAAAGCCCAATGAAATAGTAGCGGCAAAGCTGGGAAGCCCGTTGGCCATCGGTGTGGGAGAAAATGAATTTTTTGTCGCTTCGGATGCCTCCCCGTTTATTGAATATACGAACAATGCCATTTACCTGGAAGATGAAGAAATGGCGATTTTAAGGAGAGGTAAGAAAATAAAGGTTAGAAAAATTAAAGACGATTCGCTGGTAGATCCTTATGTACAGGAACTTCAATTGAACCTGGAACAGATTGAAAAAGGCGGGTACGATCATTTTATGCTCAAGGAGATCTATGAGCAGCCGGAGGCTATCCGCGATACCTATAGGGGACGTTTACGGGTAGATGACGGGATTATAAAAATGGCGGGTATGGAAGACAACCTGGAGAAATTCCTTCAGGCCGACCGTATTTTGATAGCGGCATGCGGAACTTCATGGCATGCCGGGTTGGTAGCGGAATATATTTTCGAAGACCTGGCCAGGATTCCCGTAGAAGTGGAATACGCTTCGGAATTCCGGTATCGCAATCCTGTTATAACGGAAAGGG
The DNA here is from genome assembly GCF_052983315.1 of Sinomicrobium endophyticum. NCBI lineage: Bacteria > Pseudomonadati > Bacteroidota > Flavobacteriia > Flavobacteriales > Flavobacteriaceae > Sinomicrobium > Sinomicrobium endophyticum. The sequence continues at coordinate 43,000 of NZ_JBRKIS010000063.1, read as the reverse complement.
ATGTACTGATCGTGATATCCCAGTCCGGGGAGACGGCCGATACTTTGGCCGCGATAAAACTAGCCAAGGAAAAAGGAGCGTTCGTGTTCGGGGTTTGTAATGTAGTGGGGTCGTCGATAGCGCGGGAAGCCCATGCGGGAGCGTATACACATGCAGGCCCGGAAATCGGGGTGGCATCAACCAAAGCCTTTACCACACAGATCACGGTACTGACATTAATGGCCCTGAAGCTGGCCTTTGCCAAAGGAGCGATTTCCAGGACAGAATTGCAGCAGCACCTGGCCGAAATGGAAGCCATTCCCGGGAAAGTGGAAGCCAGTCTCACAGCAAATAATCATATCCAATATATTGCTTCCCTGTATAAGGAAGCGCCCAATTGCCTGTACCTGGGCAGGGGGTATAATTTCCCGGTGGCTTTGGAAGGTGCATTGAAATTAAAGGAGATCTCGTATATCCACGCGGAGGGATATCCTGCTGCGGAGATGAAGCACGGTCCCATAGCCCTGATCGACGAACATATGCCTGTGGTGATCATTGCTACGAAGAACGGGCACTACGACAAAGTGGTGAGCAATATCCAGGAGATAAAGTCCAGGAAAGGGAAGATCATCGCGGTAGTGATGGAAGGCGATACCACGGTAAAGGAACTGGCAGATCATGTTATCGAAGTTCCGGAGACCACGGAGGCCCTGAGTCCCTTAATCACGACCATTCCTTTGCAGTTGCTGAGTTACCACATAGCCGTGATGCGCGGATGTAATGTGGACCAACCGAGAAACCTGGCCAAATCTGTAACCGTAGAATAGAGACACCAGAGTGTTTGGTGTCTTCTAAGGTTTCTTGCTTACATAGGTTAGATAGGTGAAATCGGAAGTATGTCTTTCGTCCCTGGGATGATATTCGGAAGCGATCAGTTCCCATTGGTCCGGATTGATCCCGGGGAAAAAAGTATCCGCTTCAAATTCACCGTGTACCCTGGTTAGTTCTATTTTGTCCGTATAGGGCATCCCGAGACGGTAAATTTCCCCGCCGCCTATAATAAAAGGCTGGTTGTCTTCTTTGGCAAGTTCCAAGGCTTCTTCAATGGAGTGCACTGTAATGCACCCTTCTTTTTTGTAATCTTTTTGCCTGGTCACTACAATATGAACACGATTTGGCAGGGGCTTGGGGAAACTTTCAAAGGTTTTGCGCCCCATGATAATGTGATGCCCGGTAGTAAGGGTCTTGAAGCGTTTAAAGTCGTCTGGCAGGTGCCATACGAGGTCGTTATCTTTTCCTAAGGCGTTGTTTTCTGCCGCGGCAGCTATGATGGTTACCATATTTTAGTTCGGTAGTTTTTTAGTTGATGAGTTTTGGAGTTGTCGGGAATACGTATTGATTAAATAACCCGATAACTTTATAACCGCACTCCGGAATTTTAACCGGTTTCTTAATCCGTTTTGTCGAGGTCGGAGTTGAGGAATTCCTGTTCGACGTCTTTTTCCAGCCGGGCTATTCGCTCTTTTTGTTTCAGGATCAGCTTTTCACGCTGTATTTTTTCCCATTCCTTTCCCATAAACCGGTTGGTGACAAACACATTAAAGAAATGGATTACAAACAAAAATGCCCAAAGCGTAATGGCCCAGACAAACCAGTTGTATTGTTCCCCGTACTTCAGTATTTTGTTGACGATGATAAGGAAAACGCTGCCTATGAGAAAAATGACAAAGTGGTAATACAATCTCCTTTTCTGGCGTATCCTGGCTTCCGCATTCCTGAGAAGCTCGTACTGATCCTCGTCTACCCTTTTGGTTTTCTTTTTTCCGAATAACATAAGCATTATAGTTTTATAAGATGATCTGATATAAGTCCGATAGTCCAAAAACGTCACTGCGAGAACTAACGTTTTGGCAACCGCATAAATTGAAATGACGTATCTGTCAGCCCGAGCGTAGTCGAGGGCTTTTTAGTTCGAATGGTCTCTCAAAGAGGTCTCGACTCCGCTCGACCTGACAGTTGTTTATGTGTTTGAAATTCAATTTTTTACAAAAATGCGTCATGGGTAGCGAAAACATTCGGACAACCGCATAAATTGACAATAACATTTTTGTGAAACTCTGTGGTTCTTTTGTGTATCTCTGTGAAATAATTATTACACAAACCTGCCTGCCGGCATAGGCAGGGTTGCACAAAGCATTCACAGAGAACCACAGAATAAAACATGTCACCGGTAGCAAAAGGGACCGGTCTCAGGGCTTGACCATTACTCTTATGCGTATAACAAATTTACACATTTTTTGATTGAAAAATCCTAAACCGTGGGTGGGTAAGATTAATGAAGCGGATAAATGGGTTTGTAGTGATACCTGATAATTACTATTTGTCCTTATTAATAAACAAAACCTTCGTACCTGATAACTATTCAATTTCAAGGAAAATCAGGCTCCCTTTAGGTAATATCATATAGTCTGAAGAAATGTATGTTCTATACCCTATTAAAAACCAAAAAGGCTCCTCCCTTCAGATGAAGGGAGGTGGCTCATCTATGATGAGACGGAGGGTTTGAAATCCCAGGCCGTAGGGTAAGCGCAAATGTTTGAGTATATACGCTAAAGTTCGGGTTGGTCAAAACTCCCCGCCCCGTAAAGCGCTCCACCCCTCCCAGCCTGTCAGGCAGGTTCATCACAAGAGGAGAGCCCTAAAAACGGCCAAAAAAACGAACAAATCTGCTTAACGAAATAACATTGCCCTTTAATCCCGATAATTATCTGGATCCATACATCGCCTAAAGATAGACCGAGGGAAATCAGGCTCCCTTTAGGCGTTGCATTGAGCCAAGTCGAAATGGCTGGGGTAAAACTGATTTTCCGAGCAACCAGGTTAAAACAATTTTGGTCATTTATTAAAAACAAACCTTCAAAACATGTCCCCGAAACGGGGAAATATTTCTTCCGAAAAGTTCCGGCTCCGTGTCTCTCTGTGAATTCTCCGAGCTTCTCTGTGTAATAATATTATGCATTACACTCCGGATACCTCCATGTTATCGTAATAGTTTCCGTAGAAGTCAAATCCATGCACTTCAGTGCTCGTCAATTATAGGATTTATGCGTCTTCCCTAACCAACTCCATCCTGTTATATACCGGGGCTAACAACTCCAAAACTAACAACTCCCAAACTCCCAAACTCCCAAACTCCTCATATAGCGACCGCTCCTTTGATATGCGGATGCGGGTCGTAATCCGTAAGGGTGAAGTCTTCGAAGCGGAAATCGAAGATGTTTTTAACATCGGGATTCAGTATCATTCCGGGCAATGGCCTCGGTTCCCTGCTCAACTGCAGTTTTACCTGCTCCATATGGTTGTTGTATATATGCACGTCTCCGAAAGTGTGGATAAAATCCCCGGCTTCGTATCCACATACCTGGGCCATCATCATGGTGAACAGCGCATAGGAAGCGATATTAAAAGGTACCCCGAGAAAGACATCGGCACTGCGTTGATAGAGCTGGCACGAAAGTTTCCCGTCTGCCACATAGAACTGGAAGAACGCATGGCAGGGAGGTAGCGCGGCTTTACCGTGGGCGACGTTTTCGGCAAAAGATACCGAGGTATCCGGCAGTACTTCCGGGTTCCAGGCGGTTACGATCATACGGCGGCTGTCCGGGTTGTTTTTCAGGGTCTCTATGATCTCGGAGATCTGGTCGATATCTTTACTGTTCCAGTTGCGCCACTGGTGTCCGTATACCGGCCCCAGGTCGCCCTTATCATCTGCCCACTCATTCCAGATGCGTACCCCGTTCTCCTGCAGGTAGTTGATGTTTGTGTCGCCTTTAAGAAACCATAAAAGTTCGTAGATAATGGACTTGAGATGTAGTTTTTTAGTGGTTACCAGGGGAAAGCCTTCACTGAGGTCAAATCGCATCTGGTACCCGAAAACACTCCGGGTCCCGGTGCCGGTACGGTCTCCTTTATCGTTTCCGTGCTCTAATATATGATGTAACAGTTGATGATATTGCTTCATATTAAAAATATAATTTCGATGTTAAAAGTTTTAGTACATGACAATATTCAATTCGGATAGATTTCCCTCTCCCGAAAACTTTCGGGATTTCACCCCTATCCCTAAAGCCTGCCTGCCGGCAAAGGCAGGGGAGAAATAGAGGAAAATCAGGCTCCCTTTAGTCCCGATCCCGATAGCTATCGGGATTATCGGGAGGGGTAGAGCTGATTTTCCGACAATTCATCGAAAAACAAATTTCGTCATATACTAAAGGTCAAAAGTATAAAACCGGATAATGCATTATACGGATGTGTGCCACAAAATTATCCATATTTTATCAACTTTTTTATAAGAGATTGAAGAAGATTGATTTTAAGCATTTCAATCTCCCGGCGTAGCCGGATCAATCTCCACTCAATCTTTTAGACCACTCGCCGGGGGATGAAACCTAAAACATTCTTAAAACCCGGGGGTTGTACGGAATAAGTTTTATTAAGTAAACCGAAAAGATTACTTTTGTGCGTTTTAGATGATTAAAATAATACGATGGATATAGTTATTAAACTGAGTCAGTTTTTATTGAGCCTTTCCCTTTTGATTGTGTTGCACGAGTTCGGGCATTTTATCCCGGCGCGGCTTTTCGGTACACGGGTGGAGAAATTCTTTTTGTTCTTTGATGTGAATTTTGCCCTTTTTAAGAAGAAAATAGGAGATACGGTTTACGGTATCGGCTGGCTGCCCCTGGGAGGATATGTAAAAATATCCGGTATGATCGACGAGAGTATGGATAAAGAGCAGATGGCGCAACCGGCACAACCGTGGGAGTTCCGATCCAAACCGGCCTGGCAGCGACTCATAATTATGCTGGGCGGGGTTACGGTGAATTTTATCCTGGCATTTATCATATATATAGGTATAACCTATGCTTATGGCGATTACTATATTAAAAACAGCGATGTAAAAGACGGTATCTGGGTTACTAACAGTGCCCTGGAAGATGTAGGGTTCCGCACCGGGGATAAGCTGGTGTCTATAGACGGTAAACCGGTAGAGGATTTCTACGGGTCTACGGAGAGTTTTCTGCTCGGTAAGGAAGTGACCGTAGAACGGGACGGAAGTCAGAAAACGATAACCATGCCGGTGGATTTTATAGATCGCCTGATGCAGAGCAGGGAAGAAGAGGGACGCGCTCCGGTACTTAGTTTGCGTATCCCGTTTGTTGTGGCACAGGTTCCCGAAGATTCTCTCAATACCGGGGTTTTAAAACCGAGGGATATCCTGGTGGAGCTTAACGGGAAGAAAATTTCGTATGCGGATGAAGTCATCGGAGAATTAGAGGGAATGAAAGGGCAAACGGTACCTGCGGTGGTACTTCGAAAGGACAAAGAAGAAAATATAGACCTTAAGATCAGTGAAGAAGGAAAGATGGAAATAGCCTATGCGACCAGACTCGGATTCCAGGACCTGGAACGATTGGGTGTATACAAGGTAAGCAGGGAAGAATACAGTTTTATGGAGTCTATCCCCGAAGGGATAAGCAGGGGGAAAAACCGCGTGTTGAGTTATGGTAAACAACTGAAAATGATCTTTACCCCCGAAACCGGTGCTTATAAAGGTGTGGGAGGGTTTAAGGCTATATTTGACCTCTTCCCCCAAAACTGGAGTTGGCAGGCATTTTGGGAAATTACCGCTCTTTTGTCTATAATGCTCGGTGTGCTGAACCTGTTGCCTATTCCGGCACTGGACGGCGGACATGTGATGTTCCTGCTCTATGAAATTGTATCCGGAAGAAAGCCGAGTGACAAGTTCCTGGAATACGCGCAAATTGTTGGGTTCTTTTTACTTATGGCCCTGGTGTTGTTTGCCAATGGTAACGACATTTACAGGTGGTTATTCAAGTAATTTTTCCTTGTAAAAAACCTTTTTTATTTGGTGCGAAAAATAAAAATAATATATATATTTGCACCCGCCTGGTGAAAAGCAATACCATGCAGCCTTAAGATATAAAGTTTTCGGGCGAAATGATTTTTGAAATAAAGTGCAGAAATTCCTCCTTAGCTCATCCCGATAATTATCGGGAGGTTAGAGCATTTGACAGTTAATCAGAGTCCGATAGTTCTCAGGATTAGCTCGAGTTAGAGAGATGGAAATAAAATGTTCTTAGACGTAAAATATTGAAAATACCTTCCTCCTTAGCTCAGTTGGTTAGAGCATCTGACTGTTAATCAGAGGGTCCTTGGTTCGAGCCCAAGAGGGGGAGCAAAGCGAACGCTGTTGGGCGAGAAGTTTATCCTGAGCATTGTCGAAGGAAGCCCAAGAGGGGGAGCAAAGCGAACGCTGTTGGGCGAGAAGTTTATCCTGAGCATTGTCGAAGGAAGCCCAAGAGGGGGAGCAAAGTGCTGTAAAGCACGGGAATTTACGTTCTTATTATTGAGTTTTTACGAATAAATTGTTTCTTCTTGGTTCGTACTGACAGTTGTCGGGAGGGTTAGAGGAGATAAAGGAAAAGCTTTTTAGGGATGCATTATGTGTATATAATCTTTTCAGAAAGTTTAAATAGATTTTATGTTGGAGAAACTATCGATTTAAACAAGCGATTAGTTGAACATAATGAAGGGATTTATACAAGGTCATATACTAAAAAAGCTCAGAATTGGAAATTGTTTTTTACGATTAGTTGTGAAAGTAAAACTCAAGCAAAACAGATAGAGAAGCATATCAAAAGGATGAAGAGTGTGATTTATATTAAAAATCTTAAACTTTATCCGGAGATAGCAGAAAGGTTAAAAGAGAAGTACAATTAAATTATTCCTCCTTAGCTCAGTTGGTTAGAGCATCTGACTGTTAATCAGAGGGTCCTTGGTTCGAGCCCAAGAGGGGGAGCAAAACGCTGTTGGGCGAGAAGTTTATCCTGAGCATTGTCGAAGGAAGCCCAAGAGGGGGAGCAAAGCGAAACTAAAGCAACTTACGGTTGCTTTTTTGTTTTAGATGAATTATTTGTCAAATCGTATTATATACGGATGGCCTCGTAGTTCAACGGATAGAATAGAAGTTTCCTAAACTTTAGATCCAAGTTCGATTCTTGGCGAGGCTACTGAAAATCGTCTTAAAATATTGTTTTTAAGGCGATTTTTTCTTTTTAGGCCTGATGAGTTCAATAACTAAATACCGCATTAATTTATTAACCACTTCCGTTTTTCCCACCCTTTAGGCCGGGGAAGAGAAAAACACAGCCTGAATAATATTGTACGCCCATTGCAAATCATTCGCCATCTTATCCTTGACGAAATGCATTTTAGATTTGGAATTTTTTATAGATCAAGCTCAATACCCCTTACGAAAAAGTTCTGTGGTTTCCCTGATGGGATTTTTTTTATTTCTTTCTTCTCGTGCATCCCTGCATTTTACCTGCTATGCTAAAAATAGATATAAAGATAGGGAGCCTCGGTATTATGGCATCAAGGGGCCTTATTTGTCGTGTGCTGGCGATTATGATGATACCATACGGCACTGCATCCACGGATTCTATTGATGAGGAAGGACAATCAAGGTCAAATTCCAATCCTCTTTGAGTAGAGAAGGTCTATAGCATTGAACTATATTTTGACAATAAATGCATTTTACTGACAAAATATAGTTCGTATATTTGTGGTAAAATAAGATCCAGATCGACACAAGTAAACTACATATTACAGTATTCAAGGATAAATTCAGAAATTCCAATACCATATCGGTAAAAGAGATTTTTGAGTTTTATAAAAACCTGGAGCGTACCGTTAAAAAGACAACGGCTAACTGGCGCATACATAAATTGGTTGAAACAGGTGTTATACAACGAATTGGACGGGGAAAATACAGGCTTGGCAACCAAAAGGACTTCATTCCACCCATATCTGAGGAAATCAAATCCTTGTATTTGAAACTTAAAGAAGAGTATCCTTTTTTGGATATCTCTATATGGTCCACCGAATGGGTTGTGCCCTGGATGTTACATATCCCGGGGAAATACGAGGTTTTTATCGAGGTAGAAAAAGAAGCTGAAGATAGTGTGTTTTATTTTCTATCCGATTTCCGGGACAATGTCTTTTTAAACCCTTCAAGGGATTTACTGGTAAAATATGCCAAAGATGGCAATGACCTTGTAGTCGTCAAAAACCTGGTAACGGGCGCACCACTCCAAAAAGTTGACGAGATTCAGGTACCGGGTATTGAGAAAATACTTGTGGACCTTATCGTGGACAACGAATTGTTTGCCGCCTACCAGGGACGCGATCTGGAAAGCATTATTGAAAATGCTTTTGAATTCCTTTCCATTAACAGGGACAGGCTGTTCCGCTATGCTGCCCGGAGGGGAAAAAAAGAAATTGTAGAACAAACGATCAAAAAAATACTTTAAATGATCTCACCGGAAAGCCTGACGCCTGCATGGATCATGGCCAAAAAAGAAGAGTTCAGGGGTAATCCTGTTATCATTGAAAAAGTAATTGGGGCTTTAGTTCTATTGCAAGCCCTTAAACAGGCCGACTTTGACTTTATTTTTAAAGGTGGGACGGCATTGATGTTGATGATACAGGAACCCAGGAGATTTTCCATAGACGTGGATATTATTGTTGAAAACAAAGAACAGGATATCGGATCTGTTTTGGATGGTATAGTGGCAAGAACCCATTTCACATCGTGGAGGGAACAACGAAGGGACACAACTTCTTCCATAAAGAAGAGGCACTTCAAATTGTTCTATGAGCCGAAAACAATGATGAAAGGCAACCTTAATTATATCCTTCTCGATATTGTTTTTGAAACCGATCCCTATTTCGAAACCCAGGAAACCCCCGTTTCCCATTTTTTACTGGCAGAAGAAGGGGAGCCAGTGTGTGTTATTACGCCAACATTGAACGCGATGCTTGGGGATAAATTAACCGCTTATGGCCCGGAAACCACGGGAGTTCCCCTTACAAAACCAATGGAGGTGATGAAGCAGATATATGACATTTCCGGGATTATGGACAGGTTGGGTTCGCTGGAAAAGGTCAAAGAGAATTTCATTAGAATAGCCCGAAGGGAGCTCATATACAGGGAGTTTACATCTGAAAATCATCAAATTGTCATTAATGACATTATTCGCGCTTCCTATAATTTTTGTGTACACGGCCGTATCGATAAAAATGCTTTTGATGCCATGCGTTCCGGGGTAAGTCGTCTGGATGATTATATTTATGGTGAAAAATTTAAAGAAGCCCAGGCCCAAATAGCTGTTTCCAAGGCCGCATACATTGCAAAACAGGTAGAAAGGGGACTTTCTGACATACACAGGTTTGACAAACCTTCCGCAGATGTGAAGCTCATGGTGATAGAAGACCCAAACTATAATGCCCTGAACAAGCTGAAAAAACACAACCCTGAAGCGTTTTACTATTGGTATAAGATATTGGAAAGCTGACAAAAACGGAAAAATGCAACCGCATTCAAATAAACTACCACTTTATCAATCCCTGTTCAAAGGTCGTGAAGATGTATTTGCGTTGCGTTGGGAGAAGCCGGGCAAAAGTGGTTATATGCCGGTTTATTCATATGACCCGTGTATGTACCGGCTTCACAAACAACGAGGTGGTACCTTTAAAGACTATAAAGACAAAACCTATTTAAAGCTCGATGTCTTTTCAAATCACAAAACACCTCGAAGGCAGGCAAGCGATCGGTATATACCCATTATTGAAGGACAATACTTCAAGGTTTATCGTGGCCGATTTTGACAAAGAAGGCTGGCAGAAACAGTCGAAAAGGGCTCTTTCGGTATGCGAGGATTTTGATATTCCGGCTTATCTCGAACGTTCCCGTTCCGGGAATGGAGGGCATATTTGGGTGTTTTTTGAAACTGTTTATCCCGCCGTCAAAAGCAGGAAAATTATAATGGCCTTTAATACTTTAACATGAACACCCGAGGCCCTGGCAATTGGAAGTAGAAAAGCTACTTTTGGCTCGTTTTCGGTACTGTTAATCCTATAGCCTGCTTACTCTCAATATTAGCCATGGAAGTCACTGTCCGGGGATCTAAGTTGCGCTCTGCAATCAGTTTTTTCAAGTGTTGGCCCAGATTTATACAATAATCTTTTCTCCTGTTTTTTTTGTAACTTGTTGTTTACCTAAAGGATATGATGAGTAATGACGTGGATCCGGGCGGTTCGATATTGCATTCCGTCAAATTCGATTTTTTGGAGAACCTCGAACTAATGACACCCTTAGGATTCTCCTTTATATGGGTACTTCTAAAGCATATTCAAAACATTATTAGTATATCCGTACCCCGCCTTTGTTTTATAATTTCTTTCCGTTTTGTATAAACAGTATTTATTTGTTTGCAATTTTTCCGTGCTTTATGTAAACAAAGCTATTTGCTTACAGTTTTTGTAAACAAAACTATTGGTCTGCATTATAACGGATTGTCCTCCGATAGCTTGGTTGGGCGATGATTGTCTTATCTTCCGGATATCCGGGCATATTCTATTTTGATGTTGAACATCAGAATTTACACGGGTAACACGCCGCAACCTGTCCGCATACGAACAGAAAGTGTCCGGTGCCGAACACTTTTGATGTGTCTTTTTTGGCGTATATTTCAAAAAATCAGATATTTATACTTTTGGCGTAGTTAATGTTTAGTATTTAAGACCAGACAATGAGAATAGGGTGGAGTGTGGCTGTTAGCAGAAGTAAATCAGCACCCATAAACCGACTTACGAAATACCGAAACCCGGCTATAGAACATAAAAAGATATGATCAGGAATTATTTAAGTACATTATTCCGGAACTTCGCTAAAAACAAGGCCCATTCGTTGATCAACCTGACCGGGTTATCCGTGGGCATGGCTGCCGCATTGTTGATTATCCTTTGGATCCGGAATGAACTGGGTATGGAGCGGTTCCACGAAAAGGAAGAACGTATCTATGTTATGTACAACCGCGATGCTGATCCGGAGGGCAATCGCTGGGCATGGAACAATACCCCCAAAATACTGGCCCCAACCCTGAAAGCCGACTATCCGGAGGTGGAGGATGCCGTTCGGTTCAATAACATCACGTTCCTATTCACGGTTGGAGATAAAAACCTGAATGCCAGAGGAGCCTTTACGGATAGTGGTTTTCTCAACGTCTTCAGTTTTCCGTTGATACGAGGAGAGGCCTCCAGGGCATTGGCAGATGGACACGGTATCGTCCTGACCGGGCAATTCGCTAAAACCCTTTTTGGCAATACGGATGCCATGGGCAAGACGATCCGCATTGATGGCAATCGCAACGTCACGGTAACCGGTATCCTAGAAGACCTGCCAAACAATACACTATTGGCGTTCGATTACCTGCTCCCCTGGGAACATATGGAACGGTTGGGCTGGAACGATACGTTTTGGGGCAACAACTCGGTCAAAACATATACGCTGCTGAAACCGGGGGCAAGCCAGGAGGCTTTTGACCGGAAAGTAAGGACCATCACGATAGACCATATGAAAGAGACGGCAACCGCATCCACAACCGAGGTGTTTACGCAGCCGCTGAACCGCTATTACCTGTACAACAAGTCGGAAAACGGCATATTGGTAGCGGGCAACCTGGTCACCGTAAGGCTATTTGTCGTGCTTGCCGCATTCATTTTGCTGATCGCTTGCATCAACTTCATGAACCTAAGCACCGCACGGAGCGAACGGCGTGCGAAGGAAGTGGGCATACGAAAGGTCGTTGGTGTGAGCAAGACCCTATTGATTACCCAGTTTCTCATTGAAAGCATCCTGTTGAGTGTCTTTTCGTTCTTCGTAGCGCTGTTAATCGTTCAATTGAGCTTGGGTGGTTTCAACCAGTTGGTCGGGAAAGAATTGTTCGTTCCCTATGACAATCCGCTTTTCTGGCTATCTGCCCTCGGGTTTATCCTGCTCACCGGTTTGGTTGCGGGCAGCTATCCGGCCTTTTACCTCTCCTCATTCAATCCGGTAAGTGTACTCAAAGGAACCTTCAAGAAGGAAAATACCCTGATCGCTCCACGAAAAATACTGGTCACTATCCAGTTTACCTTTGCCATTATCCTGATTATCGCCACCATCATCGTTTACCGCCAGATCGAATATGGGCTGGACCGGGATGCCGGGTATAACCGGAATAATCTGGTATACCTCTTTTTTCAGGGGGATATGGATAAGAATTATACCTCCATTAAAAACGAATTACTCGGAAGCAATGCCGCGACATCCGTCTCCCTTTCGGCCAACCCCATTACACAACAGTGGAGCGACAGTTGGGGATTCCATTGGGAAGGTAGCACAAAGGCGGATGAAAAACTGGAATTCGTGCGGATGGGTACAGATGCCGGTTTCACCAAGACGTTTGGCATCGAATTGGTTGAAGGCCGCGATATCGATGTGTACCAGTATCCCACCGATAGTATGGCAATTCTCTTGAATGAGGCTGCTGTGAGGGCCATGCGACTTAAGGATCCCATCGGCACACGTATGAAATGGGTGGGGACGACCGAGTACTTCCACGTGGTTGGGGTCATCAAGGATTTCATCCTGCAGTCACCTTTCGAGCAAACTATCAGCCCGATGATGATAAACGGGCCTGCCGGGTACTCGCCGAACATCCTGCACGTGAAGTTGAACCCGGATAACAGCACAACCGACAACCTCGCCCGGATGGAAAATATTTTCAAGACATACAATCCGCAATATCCGTTTGAGTATGTATTTGCCGATGAAAATTATGCACAGAAGTTCAAGAGCGCCGAGCGTTCGGGAAAGTTGGCCGGACTGTTTGCTATACTTACTATTATAATATCATGCCTGGGCCTGTTCGGGTTAGCGGCTTACATGGCAGAGAGCCGTACCAAAGAGATCGGGGTACGGAAGGTGCTTGGCGCATCGGTATGGAGCGTTACGCGGTTATTGTCTAAGGATTTTCTGAAACTGGTGATGTTATCGTTTGTCATCGCTTCCCCTATCGCCTGGTATGCCATGAACAAGTGGTTAGCCAGTTATTCGTACCGAATCGGTATCGAATGGTGGGTATTTGCCCTGACAGGGGTGCTGGCGGCGTTGATTACCATCCTGACGGTGAGTTGGCAAGCCATTAAGGCTGCAGTGGCCAATCCGGTGGATAGTTTGAGGGATGAGTAAAGAATTATTAGTGATTAAGCTTACAACAAGTTAAAAAAGACCAATCCGGAAGCATTTTTCTATTGGTATAAAAGTTTTAATAAATGAGATCATGTTGTCTGAGGATTATTTCGAATATTTGAATACTCATCTTAATTTACTGTATTTCGCAGGGTATTATACAGGAATTCTGGAAGAAGAAATGGAGTTTGAAGATTTCCTGAAAACCGGTATTGAAGTGAAGTCAGTATGCCGTGATGCTTTGCTTGAGGATGAAAATTTACTTGACGAATATGTTGGTTGCTGTACCGAAATACCAAAGGAACAACTCGAAGTTTTGTCAGGATTCAAAAAAAGTAAATACGGACAATTTGTTTTACTGAAATGCCTTAAAAAACACACCATTTTTAAAAGTGTTGACGACAATAAATTTTATGCTGTCAAGCCACTGAGCGACTCTTTTGAGCATTTGGTTCCTGATTATCCTGCTATTGTTGAGTTGAATATTCTTGCATTTAAAGGTCAAATCATTTACGATGGTTTTATAAAAGGTAGAAATATTAAAATTGGCCCCAACATTAAAAAATCGTTACATGAAGAATATATGGAAGCCAAAAAGAATAATGAAATCATTACATCTTTAGATTAACCAATGAAAAGCAAATTTCAAATTAGTACTTTCTTCTCTTTTTTGTATGGACAAGAAGATGTTTTTGCAAAGGCAGAAAATGGGGCTACATGATATATTACTTAACAATCACAGAATTTTAATTTCCGAATTCAATGTCTCCAATCGCTCCGGATCTTCAATGAAATGTTTCGGGATTTGTTCGGTGTCGGTTACTGAAAATCGCCTTAAATATTATGTTTAAGACAATTTTTGCTTTACTTAAGGCTTAAGAATTCAATACCACATTAACTCATTAAATATTTCTGTCTTTCCCACCCTTTAGAGTCTGGGTAAGGAAAAACATAACCTTAAATAATATTTCCCGCCCATGCAAATCATCCGTCATCTTACCATTTACGAAATGCATTTTAGATTCGGATTTTTTTAGATCCATCTCAAAAATTGTGGTTTAAACAAAAATCACTGTTGATTTGATCTCTGCTTTTTCTTTGATCAAAAAAAGTTTGAGCTGGTTCAGAAACTGTCTGAGTTTTTCGGAATGGTTAACCGTTACCTGTTTAACTTATAAACAGGCAACGGTTTGAGTATTATACCTGTTTGTTGATCACTTTTACAATAGCGGCCAGTTCTTCGTTGCCCAGGCCTTTCTCCCCGGCATGTTTAAGTATATTTTTAACGGCTTCCGGGAATTCCCGGAGAACATCCAGTTCCTTAAAACTGTCTGCAATCCGCTGGGTTGCTGCTATACTGATAGGAAGGGGGCTCTGCGTTATACGATAATCACCGCGGTTAATAACATCAATTTCATACTGGAAAAACTCGGTAAACCCGGGGGTAATTTCACCTATGATCTGGCTGTAGTCTTCCAGGTTTAACCCGTATTTCTGACCGAGGCTTACCCCGTATATCAAACCGATATAAGAACCGTAAAGCCAGGTAAGTGTAGCCAGGTCCATAGCGGATGATGCGGCTGCCTTTTCTCCGAGGTATTTTAAGTTACCACCTAAAACATCGAACGCGGGCTTTTGATAGTCATAAGCTTTTTTGTTCCCGGAGAGGAGTACGGTTGTACTTTCCAATCCCATTTGGTCCGGGGCAACCTGGATAGCTCCGTTTATATAGTTTCCTTTTTGAGTGGAAATGATTTTCTCAATTTCACTCGTTTCGTCAGGACCACCTGTAGTTAAATTGACGATGGTTTTGCCTTCTAAGACATCTTGATCGGCCAGGCTGTTAAGTATACTCAGGGTTGCGGAATTATCGTAAACACAGATAATAATAAACGGACTGCGTGCAATGGCTTCTTGCGCATGTTCGGCTATATTCACATCTTCAAATTCCCTGGTCTTTTCACGGGTACGGTTCCATACGGTAATCTCGTACCCCGAATCCATATACATTTGGGCCAGTTTTTTTCCCATTTGTCCCAAACCTATTAAGGATACTTTTTTAATTGTTTTCTTTGCTGTTTTCATGATACTAACTTTTTATTGTCACGACAAAGTTCCGTTAAAGGGTCAATGCAGACAATAACCGAAAAAAGATTCGGTATGAAAATGTTGTGATATGTTTTAAACAGTTTCTTAATTCTGTATAGTTTTCTGAACAAGTTTGTTCCCGGGCATAGTAGTGGTGCGACTATGCAATGGATAATTTCATATCTTACATAAAATTTTATAACCCGTTGCATTTTGAATGCGAATTATAAAGGCGGAATTGAATTTTGTCATATACTAAGAATATAATTTTATGAGGACATTATACCGGTTGAAAAGTGGATGCCCCATTGAAAAGCGAAACATATGTACAAAAGAAAAATAGAGGAAGATCTGGATTGCGGTATCCGTGTCGCTTTAAAAATTTTTGGAGGGAAGTGGAAACTGTGCATTATTGATGCCATTAACCGGGGAATAGTTCGCCCGGCCGATATCCACAAGAATATTCAGGGCTCCACATTGAGAGTTATTGAAATGCAATTGGCAGAACTGTATTTTTTCGGTGTAATAGACCGGCATGCGGAAGATGTATATCCCAGGAAGACCGAATACGAACTTACGGAATTCGGGAAAGGACTTCTCCCGCTGCTATCAAAAATTGACCAATGGGGGCAGGAGCATGCCGATTTCGTCAAAGAAAGGCAAGGAGAGCTGGAAGAGAACACTATACTCTAGCAACAGCCAATTAGCAATCTTTTGCTGGAAAGGATCTTTTTTAATTTTCCTTAATACACCTTCTTTCTAATAGATAAACTTATCAAATTTTAGTTATCAGCGATTTAAATTTTACTTTTGAACAAGTACAATCTGTCTATGGAAACTATTGAAGAAAAACTTAGGGAACGCATAAAGGAACTCACCTGTTTATACGAGATTACTTCCATTATCGTTAACTGTGATTACGACCATCCGGAAATTTCGCTGGAGGCGATTGTGCATTGTCTTAAAAAAGCATGGTTATTTGAGGAAGATACCCGGGTTGTTATCAAAACCGGGGAGTACCTGTTGGGAGATGTGGTGTGCGAAGAAGAGCTGGTTTCGATCAGATCGGTCATAAAAGTATTTAACCGGGAAGAAGGATTTATAGAGGTCGGATACCCTGCGGATAAGTATGCTTTGACCGATTTCCTGGAAGAAGAACGAAAGCTTCTGGACAACGTTGGACTGGAAGTGGGCAATCTCCTGGAGAGAAAACGCATACGGGAAAGCGAGCTCGCTATAAAGCGACAAATGGAGCGGGCGGACCGGCTTAATATTCTCGGGGAGATCACCGCGGGAATTGCACATGAGCTCAACACACCCCTTACCAATATTCTCGGCTTCGCGGAATTACTGGAAAGCAGCATGGCAAACAGTGACGAGGCGGATGATCTGAACAAGATAAAGGAAAGCGCCATATTTTGTCGTGAGGTGGTAAAGAAACTGATGTTTTTTACTTGTGAAGTCCCGCAAACCCGGAAGGAGGTCACGCTTAAACCGGTAGTGGAAAATGTACTGCAACTGTTAAAGCCCACCTTTCAAAACCGGCAATTGACACATGCGGTGTCCTTCGGAAATAAAAACATAACGGTACGGGTAGACGAGATACAGATGACACAGGTACTTTTTAACCTGATTATGAATGCGGTGTATTATTCTCCAGTAAAGGGTAAAATAACAATAGATGTCCGGGAAAGTCAGAAAAATGTAACTATGGAGATTGCCGATGAAGGACGCGGAATTCCGGATAATATAGGAGATAAGGTCTTTGAGCCTTTCTTTACGACCAAGCCTACCGGCGAAGGCACCGGGCTCGGATTGAGTGTGGTCCACGGTATAATCACCGGGCACGGAGGGCAGATTTACCATCGGCCGAGTAATGTGGGAGGAACCGTGTTTGTAATAAAGTTTCCAAAAAAATAATCATGAGTTATCGAAAGGAAAATATTCTGATAGTGGACGATGATGTGCATATCCTGGAACTGGTACAGCGACATCTGCAATCTATGGACTATCATACGTATAAGGCAGTTTCCGTAAAAGAAGCCGTTTCTATCCTCAGGGATTCTCCCGTGGATCTCCTGGTGACCGACCTGAAAATGCCTGGTGTAGATGGTTTTGAATTAATACAATACGCCTCCGAGCATCACCCGGAGATGCCTGTACTGGTGGTAACCGGCTATATTTCCACCAAAAATGCACTTAACATAGGCAAATCGGGGGTTGTGGATTATTTGATAAAGCCCTTCACCCGGGATGAACTCCGTAATGCGGTAACCAAGTCCCTGGACGGGGCGAAGAAGAATGGTCAAAAACAAAAGAAAAGTGATCCCGGAAAACCGGACCATGCTTCGTTCGGGGAATTGATAGGCAATTCGGACGAACTGGAAAAGGTCAAAGACATCATCGGAAGGGTCAAAGACAACCGGGCCACCATACTTATACAGGGAGAAAGCGGCACCGGGAAAGAATTGATAGCGAGGGCCATTCATTACAATGGTAAGTTCTCGAAGGAACCTTTTATCGCCGTAAACTGCGGGGCTATCCCGGAGAGTTTGCTGGAATCCGAACTTTTCGGGTATGAGAAAGGAGCGTTTACCGGGGCGGCGGAAAGCCGGATGGGTTTTTTCCAGGCAGCGGACAAAGGAACTATTTTCCTCGATGAGATAGGGAACGCATCTTTCCAGGTACAAAACGGGTTACTCCGTGTTTTGCAGGAAAAAGAAGTGACACGTGTGGGGTCCCGAAAGCCTCAGAAAGTGGAACTGAGGGTTATTGCCGCAACCAATAGCAATCTGCGCGAACTTGTACGGCAGAAAAAGTTCCGGGAAGACCTGTATTACCGGCTGACCGTAGTGGAAATTGATGTTCCGCCGCTGCGTAAGCGGAAATCGGATATTCCGCTTCTGATGGAGAAATACATACGAAAATACGGGGTGGAATATAAAGACCGTTTGCTGTCCGTAACACCGGAAGTGATGGAAGTTTTGTTGCGATACGACTGGCCGGGCAATATAAGGGAACTGGAAAATATTGTGCAGAGAGCGGTGATTATGTGCGATACGCGTATTGAACTGAAAGATATTCCCGATAGCCTGAAATACAATATCGATTTTCCCGAAGATGCCTTTGTGTCCCTGTCTGAAATGGAAAAGCAGTATATCCAAAAGGTACTCCGGGCTGTTGATGACAATAAAACCAAAGCATCCGAAATTCTGGGGATAGACCGCAAAACACTGCGGAACAAGTTGCAATAAACAAGGCAGGTCGTCGTCATCCCCCCAGAGAGGCCTTCAATGGGCCAGGCTCTGACCTGGAGCGCAAAGAAAAAACAGAATTATCACGTTGAAATAACTCAGAACTCCCAACTAAAAAAATCTTGTCTGCCGGAGGAAGAGTCCGTAACTTTTACATTCAATACTCCCCTTTAATGTAGCGGGGATATTTTCCTCTCCCAGGGAAATATTCCCCGGTATACTTTTACCATATAATTCTTGTTTCTTTGGTAATCAATTGTTTTTTAATGTGTTATGTGTTTTTGGGGATATGCTCCTCTATTGCGGCATAGCTATTGTCTTACCGGTAGCAACTTTAACACTAAACAGAAATGGAAAAATACGGGACAAGCATTTGCGCTACCTGCAGGTACCTGGCTACGTGTGTGCTCACCGCGGAGAAGTCTCTGGTGACTTCATGCAGTGAGTATGATCATGCGTTAACGCGAAAAAAGGTCAGAACCCTCGGGTATGTTTAACTGATGTATCCATCCATAATTACACACAAACACAATGATAGCACAAGAGGAAAAAGAAAAACGACAAAAAACAGGGAAACAGGGCATGCTGGAAAATGTCCTGCGACAATTTAATCACGCATCCGACATGCTTGGGTTAGATCCCGATATACACAAGATACTTGGGATCACCAATAACGAACTGGTGGTTCATTTTCCTGTGAAAATGGATAACGGAAAGGTAGAGGTTTTTACCGGCTACAGGGTACAGCACAATAATGCCCTCGGGCCGTATAAAGGAGGACTGCGTTATCACCCTACGGTAGACCTTGATGCCGCCCGGGCGTTGGCCATGTGGATGACCTGGAAGACTTCTCTGGCGGGACTGCCCCTGGGAGGTGCCAAAGGAGGTATACAGATCGATCCTTCGCGATATTCGGCAGCGGAACTGGAGCGTATTACCCGGAGGTTTACCTATGCGCTGGGAGATAATATAGGTCCCGAACTCGATATTCCCGCGCCGGATGTCAATACCAATCCGCAGACCATGGCCTGGATACTGGATACCTATATGTCTACAAAATCCCCCAACGAGAGATCCACCAATTTACATGTGGTAACGGGAAAACCGGTTGGAGCCGGAGGATCGGAAGGAAGAGACAGAGCTACCGGGTACGGCGTATACCTGTGCGTAAAGTTCTGGGCAGAGCACAATGATATTGACCTGAAAGGGCGGAAATTCATTGTTCAGGGATTTGGTAACGTAGGTTACTGGGCCTCCCGTTTTCTGGAAGAAGAAGGCGCTTTGCTTATCGCGGTGCAGGATGCTTCCGGAAGTATAGTTAACCAGGATGGTATTGCGGTAGATACATTGTTCGGATATATGGCCGGTAATAACAATGCCATTGCAGGTTTTCCGAATGCCAAACCTTTGCACAATGAAGCGTTTTTTGCACTGGATTGTGATATATGTATACCTGCCGCCCTGGGTAACCAGGTAACAGAGAAGAATGCGGGAGATATAAAAGCGCTGGTTATTGCCGAAGGAGCAAACGGTCCGACGGATGTGGCAGCGGAAGAAATTCTTCTGGAAAGGGGAGTGGCTATAATTCCCGATATCCTTTGTAATTCCGGAGGGGTAATAGGCAGTTATTTCGAATGGCTGCAAAACCGTAACGGAGAGATATGGCAACTCGAAGAGGTTATGGAAAAACTCCGGAAGAAACTCCGTGAATCTTTTGACCGGGTAATGAAAGTTACCGGCGACAAGAAAACGGATATGCGTACGGCCGCTTTTATGATTGCTATTGAACGACTGGAACAGGCATACAGGCAAAGGGGGATATTCCCGTAGTTTTCCGTACCGGAAAACAAGCCCTCGCCGGAAAAGATGTGATGATTTAACTATATGACATGAAATACGAAAACCTGATTATTGAAAAGAGAGAGTATGTGTTGTTAAAACAACTGCTGCAATTGTCCGGATATTACGGAGATAACGTTTTTAAAAGTTCCGTAAAACACCTGAGAGATGAACTTCTTTCCGCGCGTGTCTGCGATGAGGATCAGATGCCGGGCGATGTTATTCGCTTCAATTCTTTTGTTTCCGTAACATCCGAAGAAGGCTGGAAGAAGCGCTTCCAACTGGTATTGCCCAATGACAGCGATATTAAGAAGGATAAGATTTCCATACTAACGCCTATGGGAGCGGCTGTTATGGGATATGCTGCCGGAGACTCCCTCATGTGGGAGTTCCCGGCCGGTCCCCGGTCCCTTACCATTGAGGAAGTGGAACAAGGTAAAAACAGCTGATATGCCTGTAGTATCTTAAGATTTTTGTTTTCAGGACCGACCGTTACCCGGGGAAAAGCCCTTTTCTTGCCGCAAAGAGTGAACATGGAAAATTCGTATTTGTCCCTGTTGCCCCGTATCAGTGACAGGGAGCGAGTTAAAGCGGAATGCTCCCCGGGGATGCGGTTCGGATAAACGACAGTTTTTAAAATTTATATTTATGTATTCGAAACCATTCTATACACACGAAGATGACAGGCTTATCTTAAAGAAAAAAGACAAGGTAGAGGTTGGTAACTGGCTGGAACACCTTGAATTTATAGGCCGGGAGATAGAATATCTTATTCCGCTGGAAAGCAGGACGCCCGGAAATGACCAGTTGTCCCGCGAGCTTTATACCATACGCAGGGAAAATACATTGCACATGGCGGCACTTTGCAGGTATGAGCACAGCCTGATGAACGCTCTTGAATGCGATAATATGGAGTGCGATGCTTTTTACCTGAACAACCATGAGAAAAACAGGAGTTCTTATACGGGGCACCTTCGAAAATACGAAGCTTTAAAGACAAGGGTATTTGCCCGGCTCCTGAAGGGCAGGGGAGCGTAGATGTTACTATTGCTTGAAGGCCCTCTCCCTGGGTTCTATATGATAGTCAATGGAGTTCAGGGAGTGATCGGGATCGATGAAATCCAGTATCTTGTCTATAAATTTCCCGAAGCCGGAAAGAGTGTCCAGCTGGATATTCTTTCCTATGGCACTGGAAATGGTCTCGTCCCGGTTGCCGAATTTATATCCTCCCTTTTTTATGAGCAGCAGGTTGAGAATGTGCTGCATGACTACATTTCCCAACTGATCTATAGAAATAGCCATTTTTAAAGCATATTCACCAATGCCCCTTAAGGAATTGCGTATGGCAGTATGAAAAAGCCCGTATAACAACCCTATGGGACATGTGGTGATAAATAATACAATAGATATGGCGAAAAGCAATACACCGATCAGCGGGCGGATCCTTTTCTCTTCTTTAACTATCATTTTTGGCGGTTTAGGTTAAGTAGTTTTTAGGGCTTAAGTCTTTTTACACCAGGCTCTGCAAATTAGATAACATTTCCGCAGTTATGGTTTTAAGGTCGTACCGGGCTTTCCAGTCCCAGTCTTTTCGGGCATTGGAATCGTCGATGCTTTGCGGCCAGGTATCCGCGATTTTCTGACGGAAATCCGGCGCATAGCTGATGGTGAAATCCGGAATATGTTTCTTTATGGTTGCTGCCATTTCCTCCGGGTTAAAACTGATGGCGGCAAGGTTGTAGGACGATCTTACACGGATAGATTCCGGATCGGCCTGCATTATGGATATGGTGGCTCTTATCGCATCTTCCATATACATCATGGGAAGCACGGTATCTTTGCCGAGGAAGCATTCGTAAGTTCCTTGTTGCAGTGCTTTGTGGTAAATCTCAATGGCATAATCCGTTGTTCCTCCTCCGGGACTGGTTTTCCAGCTGATAAGTCCCGGGTAGCGTATGCTCCTCACATCCACACCGTAATTTTTGAAGTAATATTCGCACCAGCGTTCCCCGGAGAGCTTGCTGATGCCATATACCGTAGAAGGTTCCATTACCGTTTGCTGCGGTGTGTCCTGTTTGGGAGTGGAAGGCCCGAAGACAGCTATCGAACTCGGCCAGAATACTTTTTGGATTTCCTTGTCCCGGGCGAGGTCTAACACATGAAAAAGGGAATTCATGTTCAGGTTCCAGGCTTTGTCCGGATATTTCTCTGCCGTAGCGGAAAGCATCGCCGCCATCAGGTACACATCTGTTATTTTGTGTTTTCGTACACATGAGGTTATGGCATTTTTGTTGGTGGCATCGAGAACCTCAAAAGATCCGGATCGCATCAGTTCTTCGTTGCCTTCGCGTATGTCGCTTGCGATAACCTGTTCGCTTCCGTGTAATTCCCTGAGAGCCAGGGTTAATTCGGAGCCTATTTGCCCGCATGCACCTATAATCAGGATTTTCGGAGTCATAAAAATCGAAATTAAGTTTCAGGCCAAAGATACTATTTAGCCAAAAACTTTTGCTTCAAAAAGCATATAAATCCGCCATATGTTTTTAGGATGCCTTATCTTCGTATAATGTATCCGTATACGATGAAAATGACAAGACAATTTTATTGGGTGTTTGCCGTGTTTATGGTGGTTTCATGCAAAGAAGAAAAGAAAGAAAACAAAGATGCCGGCCAGGAAGAAAAAACAGAGCTTCACATAAACCTTCCGGAATTGAGGCAGTTTGAAGGAGAAAAATCAGAAGAAATAAACGAATGGGCGCAATATGTAGAATTGAATAAGGCTATACGTGAGTTTAGAGAAGAGAAAGGCGGGGATGTGGTATTGCAATTGGATGATCTTCTGAAAAAAGAAAAGGAACTTGCGGATGGCGATTTCCCGGAGAAATTTGATAATCCTTCGGTTCGAAGCAGGCTGAGCGTGGTGAAAACTTATCTGTTGCAGACCCGGCTGGAAGCCCCCGACCCCGTCCCCGAAGAGTACCTGATGAAACAAAAACTGAAGATACTGGAAGCATTTAATGACTTCGACCGGCAATTAAATGTAATGATGAGAGGTAGTATAACCGATGAATTTCTCACTGAAATGTCCAATAAACCCCTGGCGAAAAGAGATTCCTTAAGATTGGACAGTGTGCGGGTGGACAGTATACAGGTGGATAGTACCGGAATAAAAGAATAAAAAACAGGAGTAAAAAATGAGAAGACTAATAATTGTTCTGGCCGGGATATTCCTGGTTTGCGGAGTACATGCTCAGAACCAGGATACAAAAGACATAAATACGTTGCTGGATGCATGGCATAAAGCCGCGGCAGATGTGGATTTCGACAGGTATTTCGGTTATATGACTTCTGATGCGGTGTTCATAGGGACGGATGCTACGGAAAACTGGAAAGGAAAGGAATTCCGGGACTTTGCAAGACCTTATTTTGAGAGAGGAAAGGCCTGGAACTTTACTGCCCTGGAACGGAATGTTTACGTAGGAGCGGGCGAAACAACGGCATGGTTCGATGAACTTCTCGATACCCAAATGAAAATATGCCGGGGTTCCGGGGTGCTGGTTAAACAGGACGGGGATTGGAAAATACGGCATTATGTCCTTTCCATTGCCGTGCCAAATGATGATATTCCGCAATTGATAGAGATCAAAAAAGATACGGATGACAAACTGATGGATAGTTTAAGGCAGAAAGGATAGAGGAAGGCAAAATGTTAATAATGGAGGACAACCTGGAATCCCGGTGGCTTCGATACATCCCGGCAGAGCCGGGACACTCAGCCACCTCGCTTTGTTTTTTGCCTAAAACTGA
This sequence comes from Sinomicrobium endophyticum, assembly GCF_052983315.1. Classification (NCBI taxonomy): domain Bacteria; kingdom Pseudomonadati; phylum Bacteroidota; class Flavobacteriia; order Flavobacteriales; family Flavobacteriaceae; genus Sinomicrobium; species Sinomicrobium endophyticum. Next base: position 18,874 of record NZ_JBRKIS010000063.1, on the reverse strand, counting down.
ACCTGTAACTGGAACCTGCCCAACCTGTAACCTGTAACAAAGAAATAATCCCTCTAACTCCTCAACCCCGAACTATAACACGGTTACCGCTTGCGGATTACCAATTACCGCTCCTCTCATACATAATGTGTTTGCCCTGGTTAATAATGTAACAAAAGAGCGTGTAAAATGTTTTTTTATTAACTTGCTGGTGCTTAATCAAAAAAAGTATCATAAATGAGAAAAACATATACTAATCGTATACTCCTGGGGGCTTTGACCTTAGGCCTCGTTGCTTCCTGTAAGCAGGAGAAGAAAGAAGAAACGGCGGAAGTGGAGAAGATTCCGGGTATAAGGCTGGAATATATGGATACCACGGTTGCGCCTAAAAATGATTTTTTCCGTTTTGTAAATGGCAAATGGCTGGATTCCACGGAAATTCCGGCCGATAAAACGCGGTGGGGAAGTTTTCTTGAACTCAGGGAAAAGACAAATGGCGATGCCCTGGGAATATTGAAGGAAGCGGTAAACGACACCACTCTCGATGCCGGTTCTGACCAGGCCAAAGCCGTTTATCTCTATGAGACCATAATGGACATGGACTCTAGAAATGCTCAGGGTGTAGCGCCGCTTAAACCATATCTGGAAAAGATAGACGCCATTGGATCCGTAGAAGAACTTCAGGCTTATCTCCAGGAAATGGAGCCTTACGGAGGTGCAGGTTTCTTTGGTATAGGAGTAAGGGCAGATGCCAAAGACAGTAATAAAAATGTAGCTTATCTCGGTGCGGGAACCCTGGGATTGCCCGATAGAGACTATTATGTAGGTGACGATGCGGATTCCAAAGAAAAAAGGGAAAAGTATAAAGTACACATAGCCCGGATGCTCCGGTTCATAGATTACAATGAAGAAACGGCAAATAAAGAAGCCGAAAGGATACTGGCTTTTGAGACCGGTATGGCCGAACCGCGACTGGATAAAGTAGAACGCAGAAAACCGGAAAAGAGGTACAATCCCACTTCCGTCACCGATCTTAAAAAGATGGCTTCCGTGATAAACTGGGATGATTATCTTTCTTCGCTTGGCGTTAATGTGGATACTGTGATCATCAGCGAAGTGAAATACTTTAAACAGTTACCCGGATACCTGGCAAAAAACAACCTGGAAGACTGGAAAGCATACCTGCGATGGACAGCCCTGAACCGTGCTGCTGGAAGATTGTCGGAAGAAATAGAGACCGCAGACTGGGAATTCTACGGAAAAACATTACAGGGAACCAAAGAACAGGAACCCCGTGATGAAAGAGCTTTGCAGGTCATTAACCGTACCATGGGTGAAGCCCTTGGGAAATTGTACGTAGAAAAGAAATTCCCGCCCGAAGCCAAAGCTCAGGCCGAAGAGATGATCGCCAATGTGATCCGCGCCTATGAGTCGCGTATACAGTCATTGCCCTGGATGGACGAAGAAACCAAGGCGAAGGCCATTGAAAAGCTCAATAAGACAACCGTAAAAATAGGGTACCCGGATAAGTGGAAGGATTATTCCGAACTCGAGGTGAAAACTGCTGACGACGGGGGGACTTATATGGAGAATATGCAGAATGTTTCTAACTGGAATTTTAAAAGGAGTATAGAAAAACTGGGGAAACCCGTGGATAAGAGCGAATGGTATATGGCGCCACAGATAGTGAATGCTTATTTTAATCCTTCCTATAATGAAATTGTATTCCCGGCTGCCATTCTGCAACCTCCGTTCTTTAACTTTACTGCCGATGCGGCCGTGAATTACGGAGGAATAGGAGCAGTTATCGGCCATGAGATATCCCATAGCTTTGATGATCAGGGCGCTAAATACGATGCCGACGGAAACCTGGAAAACTGGTGGACGGATAAGGATCTCGAACAGTTTCAGGGACTTGGGAATGATCTGGCAGAGCAATACAGCAGTATAGAAGTGTTACCCGAAATATTTATAAACGGTAAATTTACACTTGGTGAAAATATAGGAGATCTCGGTGGTGTGAATGCCGCTTATGACGGACTGCAGCTATACCTGAAAGAGCATGGCAACCCGGGACCGATAGACGGATATACCCCGGAACAACGCTTCTTTATGTCCTGGGCAACCGTATGGAGGTCCAAAATAAGGGAGGAAGGATTGAAAAACCAGATTAAAACAGACCCGCACTCTCCCGCGCAATACAGGGCTACGCAGCCTCTTCTCAATGTAGATGCTTTTTACGAAGCATTTAATATAAAAGAAGGAGACGGAATGTACCTGGAGCCGGAGAAAAGAGTAAAAATATGGTAATACACGACCTTTGTTGTGTTAATTGTTAGATCAGAACCCGGGTTCCATATATAAGGAGTCCGGGTTTTGTCGTTTTACAGGTCCAGCTTGAGCTGCTCAGGCAATAGGCGAAAGCTTTTCCGGTGATACCTGGTTATCCCGTATTTCCGGATTGCCTCCCGGTGTTCTTTAGTGGGGTAACCTTTGTTTTTCTTCCAGTTATACATGGGAAACTCCTCATGGATTTTATCCATATAAGCATCCCGGTAGGTTTTGGCCAGTACGGACGCCGCGGCAATACTCATATACTTGCTATCTCCTTTAATAATACACTCATGCGGAATTTTTCCGTAAGGTTTAAAACGGTTGCCGTCTACAAGAATAAATTCCGGAACAACCGAAAGTTGTGCAATAGCCCGGTGCATTCCCGTTATGGAAGCGTTGAGAATATTGATCTCGTCTATTTCCTCTTCAAATACATGACAGACCCCATAGCATAATGACTGTTGCTCCAGGACGGGCCGGAGTAAGTCCCTGCGAAGGATGGATAACTGCTTGGAGTCATTTAAGATATCATTAGTAAACGTCTCCGGTAATATCACTGCTGCAGCTGTTACCGGCCCCGCAAGGCATCCTCGTCCTGCCTCATCCGTCCCGGCCTCGAGTATTTTATGTAGATATTTGTTTAACATATAATTTGGATTTTATTTCTGAACAATGAAAATCTTAATTTTTTTTCATTATTCTGAGGTTCAGTGTTATAGTGGAAATAAGAAAGTTCCTTTTTAATTTGTGACAATTAAGTCTTAAAAAAATCAAGACTCAGTTTTGTTAATTTTTTGTTATTTTTAAATATATTTTAAGATATTTGCTATTAAGCTAAATCAAATATATGTAATATGAGATCAAAAATTACTCAGATTTTGACGCTTTTATTAGCGTTCGTCGTACATGTCTCCTTTGCACAGGAGAAAACAATCACGGGTAAGGTTACTGATGAGACAGGAATGCCATTGCCCGGTGTGAATATTGTGGTTGACGGTAGTAATACAGGTACCCAGACTGATTTTGACGGGAACTATAGTATTACCGTCAACCAAGGACAGGTGTTGGTATTTACCTATATAGGTATGACTGCTACCAGAAAAACTGTAGGTAGCGGAATGGTTATTAATGTGGAAATGACAGAAGACACTCAAGCTTTGGAAGAGGTGGTAGTTACGGGGTACTCTTTTAAAAGGCAGGAACAGCTTGCGTCGGCCGTCTCCACGGTTAGTAGTGAGGAAATTGAACGGATGGTGCCAACCACAAACGTAGATAATATGTTGCAGGGTAAGGCTCCGGGGGTGTCTGTAATAGGAGCTAATGGTAAACCAGGACAAAATGCTTTTGTGAGGATTAGGGGGCAAGGTTCCTTAACTCAGGGAGGGGCGGATCCTTTATATATAGTGGATGGTGCTCCATTGAGAGAAGACCAGTTAAATGCCATTTCTGGTAATGATATAGAGTCTGTGAAGATACTAAAAGACGCGGCAACAACTGCGGTTTATGGGTCCAGGGGAGCCAACGGGGTAGTTATTATTACTACTAAAAGCGGAAGAAAAAACCAGGATGCGACTATTAGGTTGAATTCGAGATATGGTTTTACAGACGAAATACCATTGAATTTTGACATAATGAATGCAACCTCTAAGTTGAATTTTGAAAAGGAATTAGGAGACTTGGGAGTAACGGCAGCACAAAGTTTACCGGGTTATACAGCAACTCCACAAGAAAGGGCTAGATTAATAGCAAATGGAATAGATTGGAGAGATGAAGTTTTAAGGCAGGGAATTGTACAATCTAATAATATCTCTATTTCCGGAGGTGAAGAAAAAGTAGATTATTTCGTTTCCTTAAGTCACGATAGAGACACGGGGATATTAGATCATGTATTTGGTTTTGAACGTACAAATGCCCGTGCAAATACTAAGTTTCAGGCTAATGATTGGTTGGATATTAGTGTTGGAGTAGGTCATTCAAGGAGTTTAGCTGATGCAACCAGAGACAGGAATAATGCACAAAATCCTTTTAGAGCAGCCTATGATATAAACGGATACGAAACTATGTATCAGCTTGATGCCGATGGGAATGTAGTTTTGGATGCTAATGGGAACCCGCAATGGAATTGGACTAGTACATCATTAAATCCTATTGAATATGTACAGACTAACCTGGAAATGGTTGTCAATAATATAACATTGGCCAATCTTGCAGCTAATATTAAGTTTAATGATAACTGGAACTATCGTTTTAGTGGAGCGGTTAATAGTCAGAATGAAGTTCGTGAGACGCAAATGTTGCCGGGAAATAGGCTTGACCAGCTTATTGGAGATTCTGAATTCCCTGGGAGCAAAACCGATAGAAATACTCGCCGTGTTGATTATACATTGTCAAATTTACTAACCTATAGATTGCAAACGGAAGATCACGATTTAGAGGCTTCCGGGTTATATGAATTTAACTTCAACGAATTTAACCGGGGCTTTATGAGTTCAGCGGGTTACCCTTCAGCAGAATTATCTACAGTATCCAATGCTGGGAGAATTAATGATGCTTATACGGAAAGAAACAGATTGGCTTTAGTTTCTTATGGGTTATTTGCAAACTATGATTACAAACAAAAATACATAGTAGGAGGATCACTTCGTTATGATGGTTCTTCTAACTTTGGTCAGGATAAGCAATGGGGACTTTTCTATTCCGTCAGTGGAGCTTGGAATATTGCTAAAGAAGACTTTTTTAATGTAGATGCTATTAATGATTTAAAACTCAGGGTATCCTATGGTACCACGGGAAATAGGAATATCGGAAGATATGCTAACCAGAATACGGTTTCATATGAATCCGGTTATCCCGGTGGACAGGCTACGAGACCTGATAATATAGGAAATCCTGATCTGCAATGGGAATCTTCGGCAATGAGCGATATAGGTATGGAATTTAGTTTATTCAACTATAGATTAAAAGGGGCAATAGATTACTATAAAAAAACTACAGATAATCTTCTGTTCAGAGTGCCTACACCATACGAAAGTGGTTTACAATTTATTAATAGTAATGTAGGGGAGATACAAAACAGTGGTCTTGAGATTGATCTGTCGGGAGATATAATTAGAAAAAATGACATGCGTTGGGCGATAGGGGCAAATATTTCTTTTTTGGATAATAAGATAGTCAGGTTGCCTGAAGCAGAAACACCGGGTGAAAGTAATGATATTGAACCGACGGATGCTTTTTATATTAACTGGAAGGAAGGAAGCCCTATTAATGAATTTTATCTGATAAGATATGCCGGGGTAGATTCGGATAATGGTCGTCCCCTATATTATGGTGCTGACGGTAATACTTATTATTGGGAGGATATGCCTGAAGGAGATAATCGTGTCATGACCGGTAAGTCTACCATAGCAGATTTCGAGGGAGGATTTTATACCGATTTTAATTATAAAGGTTTTGGTCTAAGAGCGGATTTTGTTTATAGATCGGGAAACTATATTTATAATCAGGTTAGAGCTAACCTGGTGAATGATGGATTCACTCCGAGAGTTAATCAGGCTGAAGAGGCGTTTAATTATTGGAAGCAACCAGGAGATACCAATGTTAATCCCAGTCCTTTGTATGCTGCTGAAGCCAGACAAACTTCGGATAGGTGGTTACAAAAAGGAGATTACATTCGTATGCGGAATATTACTTTATCCTATAATCTTAGTGAAAATGTGCTTGAAAGAACTCCCTTCAAGTCGGTTAGGTTTTATGTACAGGGACAAAATTTACTAACATTCACTAACTTTTTCGGAGATCCTGAGGTAGGTATTTCATCCGGGGAGAGCGTTAGTTATGAAAATACAGTAGCACCAGGAGAGGTGACTCTTTATAGTTATCCGCAAAGGAGAATGTATACTTTTGGAATTGATATTAGTTTATAATTAAAAAAATAAATGATGAAAAACTATATAGTAAACTTATGGCTTCTGGCGTTTTCAATACTTCTGCTAGGATCCTGTGATAGTGAATTGGACCAATTGCCGTATGATTCTCTTCAGACGGATAATGCCTTTATTACGGCATCCGATTTTGAGAATGGTATTAGAGGAGCGTATTATGCCCTGACATTAGCGGGGTATTATGGAAGTGCAGATCAAGGATCAATGTTGTCTATTCCGGATGTTCTTTCCGATAATGTTATAATGACTCAAAGAGGGAGGTTTACTAAACGAAACCTTCACGAGTATACGTACAATCAGGGGGCGATTATTACTTTTTTGTATAATGATGCGTATAATGTTGTCTACTCAGCAAATCAGGTTTTATATTATTTGGAAGCAAACGATTTTCAAGGGGAATCCAGAGCAAATATCCGGGCAGAAGCATTGGCTTTGAGAGCATTTGCCCATTTTGATTTAGTAAGGGTCTATGGGAAAATACCAACACAATCTTCGGATGCGAATGCGTCTCTTGGCGTAGGTTATGTTAAAGAAGCAGATCCTCGGATTACTCCTGCAAGGTTAACTGTTTCCGAGACTTATAACGAGATTTTGACAGATCTTTTGGAGGCATATGATGATATAGATTCGGATAATGGAATAGGAAGGTTTAATAAGGAAACCATAGCATTATTGTTGTCACGGGTATACCTTTATATGGGAGGAAATGAAAATTACCAGAAATCTATTGATTATGCGAATGAAGTAACGACACCGATAGCTTCCAGAGATGATGTTAAAGAAGTATGGACAGATGAGAGTGATTCCGGGCTTATCTTTTATATTCCCAACTTACCGGGTGCAGGAGAACTTAATAATCAAATCGGAGTTACTTGGGGACAAGGTCCTACAGATGGAATTGTACCAGAGTATGCAGTTACTTTAGAGTTTGTGAATAAGTTTGCTTCTGACGACATAAGAAAAGAGGCTTATATCCATACAGTATCCGGAGGGGGACAGACATACAATGGAATAAAGAAATTGTTTGGAAAACCAAATCAGTTCAATGGAATTGTCAATTATAAACTCTTGAGGTCTGAGGAGGCATTACTGAATAAAGCTGAGGCTCAGTTTTTCTTGGGGATGGAGGCAGAAGCCTTAAGTACTCTCGATGAATTAAGGGATGAGAGATATAATACTTATACGGGAGGAGAATCTGGGGAAAACCTACTTGATGCAATTAAGTTGGAGAGGCGTCTTGAGTTCGCTTTTGAGTATCAGAGATTTTTTGATTTAAAAAGATGGGGAGATGATGTAGTAAGAGAATCCACAGGTGAGTTAATCGATGGAAGTGGGACTCCCTCAGCTGCATTATTGCTTGAAGCAGGTAACTTTAGGTGGCAATTACCATTCTTTCAACAAATGTTGGCAAGAAATCCTAACTTGGTACAGAATCCTGGATACTAATAGATGTTAAAAATTTAAAAGCAAGAAAGCCCTGTTTCGTAAGAAACAGGGCTTTCTTGCTTTTGAAACATAGAGACCATTAACTGGTAATCCGTATACGGACTTTTTCATTTTTAAGTTATGTGAGCGGTCAGCCCATTAATTTCCTAAAAAAAGCGATAAGGATGCTGATCTCATGATATTTTTTGCTATTTTGTTTTTTGGTAGAAAAGAGGTAATTTTCTTTTTTATTCTCACTGTGTTTTTCAAAAACGATCTTTACCAAAACATGAAGCAAACCTTCCACCACATCTTCCGTTTTATCCGGGACAATAACTACCAGGTAACTTTTGATGAATTTACGAAACAACTGACCTCTCATCCGGATTATCCCAGCCTGTATGCTATTTCGGATTCCTTGCATTATTGGAAAATAGAGAATGTGGTGGTCAGGGTTCCGAAAGAAGAACTCCATCAACTTCCGGAAAGTTTTATAGCCGTTACCGGTGAAGATGGGGATCAGAATATAGTTTATGCCCGGAAATCCGGGGATAAAATCAGGATTTATGAGGAAAAGAATAAAGAGGAAATAGGAGTAGATGAGTTTCTGGAATTGTGGTCCGGAATAATCCTGGCTGTTGAACCCAATGAAATTAAAGGGAGCAGATTCAGGCTTTCTGTTTCCGGCTTGTCTTATGTTTTTCTTTTTACCGCCCTGTTTGCGGTAATACTGCGATTAATGACCGGTAATTACACACTACCGGCAATAGCATTTCTGTTGATAAGCGGAATGGGTGTTTTTATTAGTATACTCGCCATAAGGGAAACACTCGGATTTTTTTCCGGAACAGTACATAAAATATGTAATGCCGGGAACAAGACAAGCTGTGAAGAAGTATTGTCTTCGCGCGCGGCAAAAATATTGGGTTCTGTTACGTTAAGCGATTTGTGTTTGATATATTTTGTCTCTTTTGTCCTTACCTCTCTTGCTGTTCCTGAGAGTTTTACTTCTGTATGGACCTTTTTCATCGTCTTGGGAGGAGTTCTGTTTTCATTATACTCGATCTATTACCAGGCTGTCGTAATTAAAAAATGGTGTATGCTTTGTCTGGGAATTAGCCTGCTGTTATACGTACAGTTGGGAGTACTTTTGCTTTCCTCTTATTATACATTCGATGTTGCTTCCTTATCCTTCCTTATTTTAACATTGGCGTTGACTGCATTGGGATGGATATGGAGCAAAGAAAAATTGGTTAAATTAAGAGAGCTGGAAAATGTGGAAGTCGAGTTCTTAAAATTCAAAAGGAACAGAAAAGTATTTCGGGCGGTTCTGGAAGACGGAGATAAAGTAGATCAGGCTTCATTGGAGAGTTTAGAGGTCTTAAAGCTGGGAGAAGAAAATACAGGTGAAGTTATATATGGAATACTGAGTCCTTCCTGCATACATTGTAAAAGTGCATTTCTCAACTACCTGGACCTGATCCGGGAATCCCCGAAGGGCCTGGAGTGCGCTGTACTTTTTAATGTGAATCCGGAAAATGACAAAAACCCATACCTGGACATATGTTACAGGGTTTTGGAAATGTATGAAAAGAACGAAAGGCAAAAGGTATTAATAGCATTGAATGAGTGGTATATGTCGGGCTTTGATCTTAAGGAATGGCAGGATAAATATGGGAAAGTGAGCAATGAAGATGTTTATAAGTACAGGCAACAGGTCTACAGACATTATCACTGGTGTAAGGAAAACAAGATAAATTATACTCCGGCTACTGTCTTTCATGGCTGTATATATCCGGCAGATTTTGCAATTAAGGATTTGAAATTCTTTCTTGAAGGCGATCATTGAGAGTTTATGTAGTTGAATGATAGGCGTAAAAGGAAAAAAATCGTATCTTTAAAAAGACGAAAATTTTATTTCTTTTAAAACAGACAAGAACACTATGAAAATCCTGGACATTAAAACCTTCAGCGTGCTGAATCGTGAGGAACAATTGAAAATCATAGGAAGAGGAGGAGGGAACCTATGTGAAGAGCCCGATTCTTTTTATTGTGAGGTTCCGAATCATGTTTGTTGTAGAGGCATGTGTGTGTTGCCAACACATCCGGCATGTTCTGGCGCATAGTTTATTTTATACGATCTCCCCGAAAAAATACATGTATACCATAAGCTTTTTATGAAACTTAAAAACACTACTTATGTTAAAAAAACTTCTGAATTCCCATTCTTGGGGAATGTTGGGCACCAGTGAGCAAAGATCCATAGCCGGTAAAGGAACTTCCATCTGGCCTAATACCGAAGAACAATGTCTTATTTGTGGAGGAGAATGGGGCGATCCGTTATGTCGTCTCCCTATGGACTCTCCTTGTGCTTAATAGTTATTTGGGGAAATGAAGTTCTTAAGTCTTCATTTTATGTATTCGAATTATCAATCCATATTTTATGTTTAACCTAAAATGAATAATTATGTTGAAACAACTTTTACAATTAAACGGAGTCCGGGAAATTGACCGGGACCAACAAAGATTTATAAAGGGATCTGGTGGAACACTTTGCCCTGACGGAACCTATCCGTATACCTGGAACGGGTATAGTGGATGTTGTCTGGAACCTTTACAAGGGTCACCCTGTGGCAGAACGGATTGCCTTATCCATGTAGATGCATGTGGAACGGGCGCTGAGTGATTCTTTTAAAAAAGATCTTACTAAAAATAGTAATATTATGTTGAAAAATATTTTAAACCTGGAAGGTATCCGGGAAGTCAGTAAAGAAAATCAAAAAAGGATTTTGGGAGCTTCAGGGGGATGTAATGCTTCTTTCTGTGCAGCCGATGGCAGTTGTCCTGCCGGATCTACCTGTGTTAACGGTATATGCGAGTGCGATGATACCGGAGGTCCCGGAGGCCCCGGATGCAACGAACCGATTCGGATCTGCCAACCCGGAGAAACGGGGTGTGGATGTGTGTATCCTTAGTCGGATAGTGGGAAGCCCCGGGTTCTTCCGGGAATACAATTGAACTCATTTAAAAAAAGCCACCGGAATAAAATTTACGGCGGCTTTTTGTTTCCGGAAATCCGGGATCCGGTTTAACCTTTTTTTAGTTTCTTAAATCACTTCCTTATTCTGCCAAAAAATTTACCTTTGTCCTTATGCGCGGCTATAGTTTCTCTGGTGCAATACAAGAACATGGTTAAACAGGCGTTATTCTGTACATTAAGGAACCCGTTTTCAATGAAGCATATTTTTTTTGTATATATCCTGATGCTTTTCAGCCTGGTGGTTAGAGGACAGGAAGAAAGCACTCCCGGGAGAGAAAAGGATACCGTTTCCCGTTCGCTGAGATCAAAACCAAAATCTCCGGGGGATACCTTACCATCTATAACGGACTACAAAATCATTTCATACAGAAGAGATACCACATATCTGGATACTTCATTGACTCTTCAGAAGGAGTACATGTACAACTATCTGAGAAAAGATAATTTCGAACTCCTCCCTTTTTCCAATGTTGGGCAGACTTATAATTCCCTGGTGCGTAATTTCAGGACAACCGGTTTGTATCCGCAACTCGGTGCCCGTTCCAAGCATTTTAATTATATGGAGGCCGAAGACATAAGCTATTATAGTGTGCCTACACCTACTACCGACCTGTTTTTCAAAACCACAATGGAACAGGGGCAATTGCTAGATGCTTTTATTACGATGAATACATCCAGGCGATTTAACCTTTCCATTGCCTATAAAGGTTTGCGTTCTTTAGGAAAGTATCAACATACACTGTCGAGTACCGGGAATTTTCGTCTTACGGCCAATTATACCACAGAGAATGAAAAATACAGAATGAGGGCGCATTTCACCTCTCAGGATATTCTGAACCAGGAGAACGGAGGTATCTCTAACAGGGGGCAATTTGAGACCGGTGACCCTGAGTTTTCGGATCGTGCCCGTATGGCCGTTTTTTTTGAGGATGCGGAAAATCTTCTGATAGGTAAACGTTACTTTCTGGACCAGGAATATTTTTTAGTACGTCCGGGACAGGCTTTCTCCAAATTGTCATTCGGACATGAGTTTCAGTATGAAACAAAATTTTATAAGTTCCTTCAGAATTCCGTTAAAGAGAATTATTTCGGAGATGCTTACCAAACATCCGATATTGAGGACAGGGCGAGGTTAAAGACCATGTATAATCGCCTGAGTCTTAATTACGGAGACAGGATATTTGGAGATCTGAAATTCAAAGCAAGTCTGTACAATTATAATTATTACTTTAAAACCATACTTTACACCGAAGATGGTATCATAGGGAATCAGTTGAAGGGAAATGAAATTGCCATAGGGGGAGAATGGACAAAGACCATAGGAAGAGTTAATCTGAATGCGGATCTGGAAGTAAATATGGTAGGAAACCTGAGTGGTAATATCTTTAACGGAAGTGCCTCATACGATATTAATGACGATCTGAAGCTCTCCGGATTTATCTCTTCCGTAGCGCGTATGCCTAATTTCAATTTTCTGCTCTATATGAGCCAGTATCAAAACTACAATTGGCAGAACGATGATGATTTTGGTACCGAAAAAGTATATACTCTCGGGGGAACCCTGAAGTCGAAGAAGTGGGGAAGTGTTACGGCCAGTTATTCCACCATAGATAATTACACCTATTTTTATGAAACTGCCGATGCCGGAGAGCAGCCCAATTTGGTGCTTTCGCGACCTGCACAATATAGCGGCACCGTAAATTATCTTAAAATTAAGGGAGAAAATGAGTTCCGGTTCGGGAAATTTGCCTTGCGCAATACTATAATGTATCAAAATGTAACACAGGATGATTTGGTGATGAATACCCCCGAGCTCATTACCAGGAATACCTTATACTACTCTAACCACGTATTTAAAAAGGCGATGTTCCTGCAAACGGGAGTCACCTTCAAATATTTTACCGAATATTATGCCGATGGATTCAATCCGTTGTTAGGCGAATTTTACACACAAACCCGGGAAAAAATAGGAGGTTTTCCATTATTGGACTTTTTTGTCAACGCCCGGGTAAGGCAAACCCGTATATATTTTAAGGCGGAACACTTCAATTCTTCGTTGACCGGGTATAATTATTATTCCGCCCCGAATTACCCTTATCGTGATTTTATAGTGCGTTTCGGGTTGGTTTGGAATTTCTTCAGGTAGATTTCTAGACAGTCTCTTAAACCTGAAAAGGTAAAAATTAAAAGGATCCGGGAATTTCATACCTGTTTTTGTTTCCTAACTAATTCATCTTCAATATAGATGTAAAAAAGGGCTAAAAAGGTTTAAAAATATTTGGATTTGGCAGGGAAGTGGTTTTATATTTGCACCCGCTTTGAGGGAGATGATTTGGTAGTTGAAAAGCGAGAAAAAGTTCTTTTAAAAAATGTTGTAAAAAGTTTGTGTGTTTGAAAAAACGGATTACTTTTGCAGCCGCTTTGAACAGGAGAGATGATGAGGGATGAAGCGGAAAGTTCTTTAAAAAAAGTAGGCAAAAAAGTTGGTGAGTTTAAAAAAACGTTTTACTTTTGCAGCCGCTTTATTAGAGAGCGAAAAGATAAGAAGAATTTAGGAAAGTTCCTTGAAATATTGTTGACAGCACTAAGGATAAAATTTACGAGAGTAAGTTTTGATCATTAGGAAGATTTAAGCAAAATTATTTTGAGTAGGAAATGCTTTATGTATCGGATGTTCTAAATAGATATTTAAGAATAAACGATGAAGAGTTTGATCCTGGCTCAGGATGAACGCTAGCGGCAGGCCTAACACATGCAAGTCGAGGGGTATAAGGAGCTTGCTCCTTAGAGACCGGCGCACGGGTGCGTAACGCGTATGCAATCTACCTTATGCAGGGGAATAGCCCGAAGAAATTTGGATTAATGCCCCATGGTATATAGAATAGGCATCTATTTTATCTTAAAGTTGAGGCGGCATAAGATGAGCATGCGTCCCATTAGCTAGTTGGTATGGTAACGGCATACCAAGGCAACGATGGGTAGGGGTCCTGAGAGGGAGATCCCCCACACTGGTACTGAGACACGGACCAGACTCCTACGGGAGGCAGCAGTGAGGAATATTGGACAATGGTCGGGAGACTGATCCAGCCATGCCGCGTGCAGGAAGACTGCCCTATGGGTTGTAAACTGCTTTTCTACGAGAAGAATAAGAGGTACGCGTACCTTGATGACGGTATCGTAGGAATAAGCACCGGCTAACTCCGTGCCAGCAGCCGCGGTAATACGGAGGGTGCAAGCGTTATCCGGAATCATTGGGTTTAAAGGGTCCGTAGGCGGGCTGTTAAGTCAGGGGTGAAAGTTTGCCGCTTAACGGTAAAATTGCCTTTGATACTGGCGGTCTTGAATATGTGTGAAGTGATTAGAATATGTAGTGTAGCGGTGAAATGCATAGATATTACATAGAATACCGATTGCGAAGGCAGGTCACTAACACATCATTGACGCTGATGGACGAAAGCGTGGGTAGCGAACAGGATTAGATACCCTGGTAGTCCACGCCGTAAACGATGGATACTAGCTGTTGGTTCGCAAGGATCAGTGGCTAAGCGAAAGTGATAAGTATCCCACCTGGGGAGTACGTTCGCAAGAATGAAACTCAAAGGAATTGACGGGGGCCCGCACAAGCGGTGGAGCATGTGGTTTAATTCGATGATACGCGAGGAACCTTACCAAGGCTTAAATGTGGATTGACGTAATTGGAAACAGTTATTTCTTCGGACAATTCACAAGGTGCTGCATGGTTGTCGTCAGCTCGTGCCGTGAGGTGTCAGGTTAAGTCCTATAACGAGCGCAACCCCTGTGGTTAGTTACCAGCGAGTAATGTCGGGGACTCTAACCAGACTGCCGGTGCAAACCGTGAGGAAGGTGGGGATGACGTCAAATCATCACGGCCCTTACGTCTTGGGCTACACACGTGCTACAATGGTCGGTACAGAGAGCAGCCACTGGGTGACCAGGCGCGAATCTATAAAACCGATCACAGTTCGGATCGGAGTCTGCAACTCGACTCCGTGAAGCTGGAATCGCTAGTAATCGGATATCAGCCATGATCCGGTGAATACGTTCCCGGGCCTTGTACACACCGCCCGTCAAGCCATGGAAGCTGGGGGTACCTGAAGTCGGTGACCGCAAGGAGCTGCCTAGGGTAAAACTGGTAACTGGGGCTAAGTCGTAACAAGGTAGCCGTACCGGAAGGTGCGGCTGGAACACCTCCTTTCTAGAGAAACGGGATGTTCGATACGAGCGAATTTGAAAGGAATAATTTTGCTTATGCTGTCAATAAAAAAAAGCAATTGCAGGTTGCATGTTGCAAGTTACAGGTTGAAAAAGTCTGTAAGAGGTAGCGGAGACTTGTAATTTTAGAGACAGTCTCGTAGCTCAGCTGGTTAGAGCGCTACACTGATAATGTAGAGGTCGGCAGTTCGAGCCTGCCCGAGACTACAAGTCGAGGGAGGAGAGAGGTTTATCCTGGTCCCGATAGTTATCGGGATATCGAAGGGAGCCTGCCCGAGACTACGGGAAATTAGCGGTACGGAGATAGAAGTAGGAAGTTAGAAGTAGGACTGCGTATCGGTGCCACGTTTTTTTAGCGCGGTAAAGAAAGTTCATAGATTATATATTGTTAGGAAATTCTGGAAGTTGAGAATTCTACATTCAAGATTCTGAGTTCGACATTCGGGATTCAAGAGGGGAATTAGCTCAGCTGGCTAGAGCGCCTGCCTTGCACGCAGGAGGTCATCGGTTCGACTCCGATATTCTCCACATAAGAGATGAAAGTTCATATAAGATTGAAGGAAATCAGCCATTAGGGGCTGGATCGTCCCGACATGCAGTCGGGAAGGTCATCGGTTCGACTCCGATATTCTCCACGAGGCCAAAGGTCGAAGCAGCATAAGTGCAAACACTTATCTGTGACGACTTGCCGAAAAGTTCATTGACATATTGAGATAAAGCAAATACGAGCAAGATGAAAATCTTGTAGATAGAATTAAAGTAAAAGAGCAAATTAGAATTTGGATTTGAGAGTGTAGGGATTAGGAGTATAGGAGTATTTAATATATTCTAAGGTCTAATATCTGTCTTCTCATATCTGATTAAAGGTATTATAAGTTATGTAAGGGCGTATGGGGAATGCCTAGGCTCTCAGAGGCGAAGAAGGACGTGATAAGCTGCGAAAAGCTGCGGGGATCGGCACATACGAATTGATCCGCAGATATCCGAATGGGGCAACCCACTATACTGAAGGTATAGTATCCCGATATTTATCGGGAGGCGAACGCGGGGAACTGAAACATCTAAGTACCCGTAGGAGAAGAAAACAAGAGTGATTCCGTAAGTAGTGGCGAGCGAACGCGGAGCAGCCCAAACCATAGTTGTTACGGCAATTATGGGGTAGTAGGACTGCGATATTGATTGTACGCTGAATTAGAAACCTTTGGAAAGAGGTACCGTAGAGGGTGATAGTCCCGTATAGGTAAGGTTGTATAAATCATAGCAGTATCCTGAGTAGCGCGGGGCACGTGAAACCCTGTGTGAATCTGGCGGGACCATCCGCTAAGGCTAAATACTCCTGAGAGACCGATAGTGAACCAGTACCGTGAGGGAAAGGTGAAAAGAACCCTGAATAAGGGAGTGAAATAGATCCTGAAACCATAC
>NZ_JBRKIS010000062.1:7500-19444 GCF_052983315.1 Sinomicrobium endophyticum | reverse complement strand
GACAAAGAACTTTATGACCAACGCTATGTCATCGAGCGCACCAATGCCTGGATGGACAGTTTCCGGTCATTACTAAACAGGTTTGATACTACCGTGGCAAGCTGGACAGGGTTTAATTACCTTGCTTTTATTGTGTTAGCCTTAAAGAAGTTCAAACTAAGAAAAATCAAAAAAGTTTAAACGAGTTCAATGAGTAAAACTATTACTACCAACGGTTCGGATAACCAATTGCATTTTGAGTATGGCATTATAAAGGACAAAAACAACTATTTTTTCTTCCACACCACAGTTGCTGTAACAGCCCCACCATTAGTTGTATTGGTTACAACATAGCTCAGCATATTGTTTTCAAGTTTGTAAGAACGTACCTGCACATTGCCCTCCCAGTTAGGATAAAAAGCATGTAGCACATTGAAAGTAATAGTGTGCTTTTCAGGGTGAACAGTATATGTGCCGAAATGAGAATTATTCCCCTTGACCAAAGCAGCATTTTCATCCGGCGTTGCCCTATTCTTATCTCCTGCTGCAACTTTTGGACGAGTAGCTTTTAAAATTTGTATGGCATATTCACCAGCGTCAGTAAACACAAGCAAACCAACAGGATTTTTGCCGTAAGGAAATGTTTTACTTCCATCAGCATTGGTATTTTCTACTGCTACCAACGACCATGTATCGACAAATTGTTTTCTGTTTTCTTTTGACAGCCTTACGTCTTGTGCCTGTAATGCAGTAAATAACATTATAAATGCAGCACACATTAAATTTCTCATAACTTCATTGTTTGTTTTTAAAAATTTATTTTGTTTAATATGACAACAAATGCCTGTTGCAATAACCGGCTTTTGTAAATTCATCTACACTTGAAGCTATAAACTCAATATCAGGAAACAAGCCCGTCAGTGTTTTTACAACTCGGTGCGACAAGTCGGCTTTTTGCTCTTCTGTTCTTCCTTCAAGAATATATCCGAATACATGAATGAAGTCTGTATTTTTACCTCCAACTTCGTATCGCACATAAGGGTTCATTCTTACTTTAATATCTTCTTCTGTAAAAAGACCGCTTGCATTAGTAGCATCAAATACTGCTGTTAAAATTTCGGGTTCAGACATCTGTGTTAAAACATTTGCCGAACAATCAATAATAAAATGTGGCATAATTTATTTGTTTTTAATTGTAACCAATTCTTATAATGTCTCCGTTAGCCGAAGTTGCAATGCTTTTTAAATAGCCCTTAATCAAATCTTCGGCAGCAATGTCTGTGAGTTTTGACGGGCTTATCACATTAATCCTTATACCTCTTGGCATTTCCAATGCAGCCGCCAACACAAAGCTGTTTACAGCGCCATTTGCTACGGCTTTCCCTGATGAACCTTTAGCAGGATTTTCACCCATTTTGCCTGATATGAGTGTAAATGAACCATTGTTATTGATGTGTTTCAAACCTGTGATTACAAGATTTATTTGAGCCAATAATTTTTGTTGCACTCCTGTAAAATATTTTTCATCTGTCATAGAAAACAAGTCGCTTGTAACACTATCGCCTGCTGCACAAACAACTGCATCTGCAGTTCCTATTCGTGCAAATAGATTTTCAAGGGAAGCAACGGAAGAAATATCCACCGAAACATCGCCACTGTTTCTTCCCGCTGTAATTACTTCGTGTTTTTGTTGTAAGACAGGTGTAATAATTTTTCCGATATTGCCATTTGCGCCGATAATTAAAATTTTCATATTACTTATAATTTGATAACGCAAAGTTATTCAGGAAGTATACGTTTAAATTTGTACTATTTTACACTTATTTTGTATTTTTACCACTATGAAAGGAGAAACTTTATACAGGCCTTATGAAATAGAATGGAAAGAAATGCTACGCTTCCCCAAAACCACGAAGCGCAACAATTTTTTTGAATTGATTTATGTAATAGACGGAACGGGCATTCAAATAGTAAACAAAAACAGATTTAATTATCGCAAAGGCAACTTATTTTTACTAACCCCACAGGATGAATATTCATTTGATATCGCCACGCCAACAACTTTCTTTTTTCTCCGTTTCAATGAATTATTTGTAAAGGAAAAAATTTGGAAAGACAAAGATGCCGTAAAACAGGTGGAATATATTTTGCAAAATGCCAGTCACCGCCCCGGATGTATTTTAAAAAACAAAGTGGATAAACCATTGATCGCTTCGCTTATTGAGAGTATCCTAAACGAACAAACTAATCAACAGTTGTACTACAATCGCATTACAGGGCAAATCGTTAACACCATCATTACCATTGTGGCGAGGAATATTGCTTTGAAACTTCCAAAGAATGTAAAAGAAAGTACCGGCGAACCAGTATTAGAGATACTACAATACATTCAGGAAAATATTTTTGACCAAAAAAATTTAAGGGCAGAAAACCTCAGTAACCATTTTAATATATCGCTGAATTACCTGGGACGTTACTTTAAAAAGCAAACAGGTGAAACCCTACAAAGCTATATTGTCAACTACAAATTGAGACTGGTAGAGACAAGGCTGCTGCACAGCGATATGCGAATAAACGAAATCGCTTACGAGCTTAATTTCTCCGATGAAAGCCACCTGAACCGTTTATTTAAAAAATATAAAGGGATGAATCCGTCCGAGTTTAGAAAGACAAATAATGTAAACTGAAAATTGGTAGTATCGATAGTATCCGAAAAACTGTGTAAGTAGCAATTTAGGCGGGTTTAAAAAAATGCCTGAATTTTAATATTATTCTATATACTGAGCATATTCGGGTTCTTTGCTACTGTAGAAACGGACGATAATACTATTATTTATTTCTTCCTCATAATAATAGTATCCTATTTCTATTGTGATATCATCTTGTACTATGCGTTCCTTTATATATTTTAAATCGTTCACAGGCTCAAAGTCCTTTTTTATTTCTTCAAAACTTTTAATCCATTCTTTGACAATAGCATATGTTTCATCATTTACAATGTCAATAAATGTCAATACCTGATAATGCGGACGATTAACATCTTCTTCTTCAGGGTAAACACCGTACTCATATGATCTTTCATTATTTTCGTAAAAAAATGTATGAGTAACATGAGGAGGCATATGTAATTGGCTTGTATCAGGAGGGAGGTCGATGGGTGGATCCTTCTGTTGGATTAAAAAATTAGGTAGTATAATCCAATCACTGTCTCCGTGTGGAGAGTTCACCTGGGTTTGGTATTTTCCAAAAATTGGAGTTTCATCACTTACCAAAGCATACTCTCCCAATGAATTGATTCTTTTCAAATGATGCTCTTCATAACCTTCCAGTTCCTCTATTAACTCTTCATGTTGAACACCAAAGTCAAAAATTATTTTACTATTCCCCAGTTTATACCTTAATTTTTCGTGTTCTTTCCTTTCAATTTCCTCCTGAGAGAGATCGTTTTCATCATCCACCTTTATCTCATCATCACCTGAACAGCTCCATAAAAGGAATATTCCTAATAGTAGTAATATTTTTTTCATTTATAAATCATTTTATTGCTTTTTTGATTTGCCATAAAGATATACAAAAATCCTCTTTGCTCTTAAAATGATTTTCTTGACCAGCCTTCCTTTTTCATAAAAACAAAAAAAAGAGCATCCTCTTAAGAATGCTCCTTTTCAGGGTGGAAGACCGGTCTCGAACCGGCGACCTCTAGAACCACAATCTAGCGCTCTAACCAACTGAGCTACAACCACCATTTAATTGCGGATGCAAAGGTAATTTTTTATCCCTTATTCGCAAAGAAAAAATGCAATTTTTTATATCAAATCATTCAGGGAATGTACGGCCACATGCCGTTCTGCCGTAAATCCTTCTGCATAATCCACTCCGACTATACGACCTAAATCCCTGGCCCTGTAGGTAATACTATCCAAAAAATTCCTGCTGCTGATCGGTGTCTCCGGCTCCTTACTATCCGGGTCAAAAAACTGTGATGTGTAGGCTGAAACGGCCTCTACTTTCAAATGTATAAAACCAGTCACATCTACAACCACATCCGGCTCCAGGTTTTTCCACTGAATGTAGTGATAAACATGTTTCGGCCGCCACGCCTCCTGACCGGTGTCTATCTTTACCAGCCCGCTTAAAAAACAAGCGTCACTGGCTAATTTACTTCCTTTTCCGTGATCGATATGCCTGTCATCAACAGCATTGCAAAGCACTATTTCCGGACGGTATTTGCGTATTACTTTTATAATTTCCAGTTGATGTTCTTTGTCATTTATAAAGAAACCATCGGCAAACGCCAGATTTTCCCTTACGGTCACCCCCAGTATTTCAGCGGCATGGGCCGATTCTTTATCGCGTAGTTCGGCTGATCCCCTGGTTCCCAATTCGCCCCGGGTGAGGTCGAGTATCCCAACTTTTTTACCTTGCGCTACTTCCTTGGCTATTGTTGCCCCGCATCCCAGTTCCACATCATCGGGATGTGCCCCGATAGCTAATATATCTAATTTCACCTGTGACTTCCTTTCCCTTAAATGATTATTAAAAAATTCTCTCTGCAAAATTATTATTCCGAACCGAAAGAAAAGACTCCTTCACTCTTTTCTTTCGGTTTTTATGATTTCTTTTATCCTACAAGCTCTGATACTTTGGCCAGGGCCTCTTCTATATCTTTTATAAGATCTTTTTTATCCTCAATTCCTACGGAGAAACGAAGCAATCCGTCGGATATACCTTGTTTTTGCCTTTCTTCGGCACTTAACAGGGCATGGGAAGTAAGCATGGGAGAACTTATGGTGCTCTCTACCCCGGCCAGGCTCATGGACGGTTTTATTAATTGGAGTTCCTGCATAAACTGCCGGGCATCCAATCCGTCACGGAGTTCAAAAGATAACATTCCTCCGAAACCTTTCATTTGTTGTTTCGCCAGGGCATAGTCCGGATGACTTTTCAGGCCGGGATAATACACTGCAGATACATCCGAATGCTTTTGCAGGAACCTTGCCAGTTTCCTCGCATTACGGTTCTGCGCTTTTACGCGCAACCCGAGTGTTTTTATACTTCGCTCCAACAGCCATACCGTATAATCACCCAGATTTCCCCCGAAATTCTTACCGAACTGCAAAACTTTCTCCATGTGTTCTTCGGAACCTGCGACAGCCCCAGCCAGTATATCACTGTGCCCACCGAGGTATTTGGTGGCACTGTGTATCACCAGATCTATACCAAAATCAATGGGGTTTTGGTTCACCGGGCTGGCAAAGGTATTATCGAGCATAGATACCAGGCCATGCTTTGAAGCTATTCCGGCTACGGCTTTTATATCGGTAATCGTAAGCAACGGGTTGGAGGGGGTTTCTATATAAATAACCTTGGTGTTCTTACGGATACAGGCTTCAAAATCTTCAGGCGTCCATCCTTCGGTAAAAGTATATTCGATCCCGAATTTCTGAAATTCTTCGGTTACCAGGTTAAAAGTCCCGCCATACAGGGTCTTTTGCAGCACCACATGGTCGCCCTGGCGTAGGAACGCCATCAAGGCTGTGCTGATCGCGGCCATGCCGCTACCGAACAACAACGCTTTCTCCGCGTGCTCCAGCACTGCAATCTTACGGGAAAGGGCCTCCTGGTTCGGTGTATTGAAATAACGGGGATAGCGTTTGGCCTCCACATTTTCGAAAGCATAGGAAGTTGCCATGTACAAAGGAGATATTGCCCCCTGGTATTTCTCATCCCGAAGTTCTCCTGCATGCACACACAAAGTGTTAAATTCTGTTTTTTTGTCTTTCATAAGGGTTACGTTTATATTTCAGGTTCTTGCTGACTCAAACAGTGAAAACTCCCCAATCCCCAGATAATCTCCGTCGAATCTATCCCCACTACTTCCCTGTCCTTAAAACAGTCCTGAAGAATGGAAAGGGCTTTGTCATCCTGCTTACAGTTATAGGTAGGTACTATGACAGATTTGTTGGCTATATAAAAATTCGCATAAGAGCAGGGCAAACGCATGTCTTCATAGACCAGTTTATCCGGCATCGGCAATTCTATGATATTCAATTGTTTTCCGTCCTGAAGGCGCATTCCCTTCAGTTGTTTTAAATTTTGACGGAGCAACTCGTAATTTTCATCATTTTTATCCTCTTCTACTACTGCAACCACCGTATTTTCGTTGATAAAACGAACGGTATCATCTATATGTCCGTCCGTATCATCCCCTACTATACCCTCATCTACCCATAGCACGTGATCCACTCCGTAGAAATTCGACAAGTATTCCTCTATCTGCGTTTTATTCAAATGAGGATTCCGGTTTTTGTTAAGCAAACAGCAACCGGAAGTAAGCACAGTTCCCTTTCCATTAAAATCCACCGATCCGCCTTCCATAACAATCCCGGGATGATATACCGGGATATCGTAATGGGAAGCGATTTTCGTAGGAATGACATCATCCAGGTCGTAAAGAGGGTACTTATCACCCCAGGCATTATACCCCCAATCCACGATCACTTTTTTAATGTCCGCATCCGGATTAATCAGGAATGCGGGGCCGTGATCCCGGCACCAGGCATCATTGGTCGGATGTATAAAGAACGACACTTTACTCAGGTCTACCTCCTGCTTACGCAATTCTTCGATGGCAAAGCGTTTCATGGCTTCGTCACAGACATTGATACATACCTGCTCTCCCCTGGTCAATTCTTTGATAAAACTTACATAACCAGGGTAAATAGTATGTATTTTTCCCGGCCAGGAAGCTTCTTTATGAGGCCAGCTAAGCCAGGTAGCCGTATGGGGATAAAATTCCGCAGGGAAGTAATATCCCAATTCCTTCGGGGTTGAA
Source organism: Sinomicrobium endophyticum (assembly GCF_052983315.1). Taxonomy (NCBI): domain Bacteria; kingdom Pseudomonadati; phylum Bacteroidota; class Flavobacteriia; order Flavobacteriales; family Flavobacteriaceae; genus Sinomicrobium; species Sinomicrobium endophyticum. Next base: position 12,630 of record NZ_JBRKIS010000062.1, on the reverse strand, counting down.
AAGCTATTCTTCATCAATAAAACGCCTGGTAATAGGTTGATAAGAATCAATTCTTCTGTCCCGTAAAAACGGCCAGTGCGTCCTGTAAGTATCAGATTTTTCCGTGTTTATTTCCCGGACAGCAATTTCTTCATTTTCATGGGATGCCTGGTAAAGAACGGTTCCGAAAGGATTTGAAATAAACGACCCTCCCCAGAATTTCATGGTGCCGTCCTGTTCCAGGCCTACCCGGTTTACACTCACTACATGCACTCCATTAGCTATGGCATGACTTCGTTGTATGGTCTGCCATGCATTATATTGTTCGACATTGGTCTCTTCATCCTGCGAAGTGGCCCATCCGATAGCTGTAGGATAGAACAGGATTTCAGCTCCCATAAGCGAGGTTATCCTGGCTGCTTCAGGATACCATTGATCCCAGCAGATAAGCACCCCTATGGTCGCATAGCGGGTACGGAAGACTTTATATCCCAGGTCTCCGGGGGTAAAATAAAATTTCTCGTAATAGGCGGGATCATCCGGGATATGCATTTTCCTGTATTTCCCCAGGTAGGTACCGTCCGCATCGATCACAGCCGTTGTATTGTGATACAGCCCTTGTGCTCGTTTTTCAAAAAGGGAAGCGATTACCACAACCCCTTGTTCCTTCGCCACAATCGCAAGTGCCTCGGTAGAAGGTCCGGGAATGGCTTCGGCCAGGGTGAAATTATCGTAGGCTTCCGTATCGCAAAAATAAAGAGAAGTAAACAATTCCTGCAGGCACACGATCTGTGCCCCTTCGGAGGCCGCTTTTTTTATTCCCTCAATAGCTTTTTCCAGGTTCTTCTGTTTGTCAGCAACACATGTGTTCTGAACAAGTCCTATCCTAACTTTTGTCATTCGTATTTTCTCAACTTTTAATCCAATCGGTAATGGCAGGATCGTTTGGCAAGGTTTGCGGAGCGATAACCTTTACCAGGTGACCGGACTCATCGATCAGGTATTTCTGGAAATTCCATTCTACTTCCGAATTTTCCTTGCCATTCTTCGCTTTTTGGGTAAGGAACTCATACACCGGATGCATGTCTTTACCTTTCACGGAAATTTTGCTCATCATAGGAAAGGTCACCCCGTAATTCTGTTTACAAAAAGCGGCAATCTGTTCATCACTTCCGGGCTCCTGACCTCCGAAATTGTTAGCGGGAAAACCGACGATCACAAAATTATTGCTCTTGTACATCTCGTAAAGTTCCTGCAAGCCTTCGTATTGCGGGGTAAGTCCGCATTCGCTTGCCGTATTTACCACCATGATCTTCTTCCCTTTTAAATCACTGAAATCAAATGTATTTCCATACAGATCTTCTACTTCAAACTGGTAAATGGTTTCTTTATCCATAGTATTTTGTTTTTGCGCATATACTGTCACAAACAACAATATAAACGCGGGGATTAACAGTTTTTTCATCACTCCGAAATTTACATCTAAGGTAATTATATTTAAGGGTAATACAAAAGACAAAATAAGAAATAAAAACTCCCGGATACTGACAGTTCCTTCAGGGGACACTGACTTTATCCGGGAGTTTATTCCTGGTGAGAATTTACAATTTAGTCTGCTCCGGGAATCTCTTTTAATACAAGGTTCCTCCAGTAGACTTTTATTCCTCCTCCGTCGTGAATCTGCAGTGCTATTTTACCGTTGGCCTCTCCTATTTTATCATCTGTGAAATCGATCATCTGTTCTCCGTTGAGCCAGGTGGTAACATGATCGTCCTGTACTTTTATTTTCATATGGTTCCACTCACCGTATTTGAGTATTTTTTCCTTTTCGGGCTCTGGTTTTATCAGCCATCCCCGGCCATAGGATTCGTAAACTCCCCCGGTATAAAGATTGGGTGGGGCTACTTCTACCTGCCACCCGGAAATTTTAGTACCTTCTATTTCGGAGCGGAAGAAAACACCGCTGTTGCCGTCGGCTTCCTGTAAAAATTCCACATCCAGTTCAAAATTCCTGTAGCTTTTGTCTGTGGCCAGGTACCCGTATTCTTTGTCCGGGCCGCTTTCGGCAACCAGAAGACCGTCTTCCACATACCATTTTTCCGTACCGTATATTTCCCATCCGGTAAGGTCCTTTCCGTTAAAGAGTTTTGTTTTTCCTGAATTACATCCGCTTAGGACTAAAGCCATCAGGCAGGCCAGTAATCCGTTTTTCATAGTGTAAATTCTCATAACTTTCTTATTTTAATATTTTTAAACCATATAAAACTTCCGTGGTCCTGCAGACCGATAAGTCCCGATTTGGCCTTGCCATAGTCGGGAAAGTCTTTCCACTTACCTTCGGTCTTTCGTTTTTTCCAGTCATCGGACCACGGCTCAAACTCTACCGTCTTTTTACCATTGAGCCAATAAGTGACTTTTTCCGGGGTAAATACGATAAGAGTCGAATTCCATTCTCCAGCGGGTTTTACCGCCCCTTCATAATCGGGAGTATACATACCGTAGTCTGCCCCGATAGATTGCCAGTCTTCCAGTTTTTCGGGAAATCCTACCTGGTCTATGACCTGGTATTCGGGAGCGTTGTAATAGGGAGCATCGTATTGTTCCCCTTCCAGTACGTGGTAGAAAACTCCGCTGTTACCTCCTTCGGCTATTTTCCACTCCATGGACAGTTCGAAATTTGCGAAAGGTTCTTTTCCGTACACGATATCGCCTCCTATGTCCCCGCCTCTTCCAAGGGATTTCAGTGTGCCGTCTTCGACCACCCAACCATCGGGCAGGGTTTCCTGGTTATAGCCACGCCATCCGTCTGCGGTATTCCCATCAAAAAGCAATATCCAGTTTTCGGATTTTTCCTTGTCTGTCAGGATATTATCTTTACGGGGCGCCTCCATGACGTTCGGTGTTTCCGCTTCCTTTTGCTGTTCTTTTTTCTCGGTCTTGCAGGCTCCGAAAAGCAGGGTTGCCATACCAAGAGTAATCAGTATTCTCTTCATGTTTATACGTTTTTTTAAATGAAATATTTCCGGATCAGTTATGCACTATCTTCCTGTTTATCCAACTATCTTCATCTGTACCGGGTCCCATTTGATGTATTTATTCTGAAAATAGCTATCGTTGCACAGCAATGCCGGAGCTGCGGCACGGAAACCAAATACGGGATCTTCCGCTACTGTCCCTCCATGACGAATGGCATGGAAAAAGTTGGCAAAATGGTCGTAATGTGCTCCTTTGTATCCTTTTTCTGCCTGATATACGGTCTCTGCAGGCGGAAGTATTTTCTTTCTGCCCGCATATCCGCCTGCTTCTTTTGCTTTTTCCTGGAGAAAAGGATCTGCATCCACGTGGTTGTTCCGTTTCAGTACGACATCGTCCCAGGTAATATCCATAGAGCCTTTACTTCCCACAATTTTGAGGTATGTGGACCCACTGGTGCCATCTACGAAATTACAGCGCAGAGACAGGTTAAACCCGGGATGTTGTTTGGTTTCGGGATAGTTGAACATTCCCAGTAAGACATCTGGCACTTCACGGCCGTCTTCCCAATAACGTAGGCCACCCATAGCCGATATTTTATCCGGTCCGTACGAACCGGTTACAAAGTGTAAACTGGAAAACAGGTGTACAAAAAGGTCTCCGGACATGCCGGTACCATAATCCAGGTAATTTCTCCAGCGGAAAAAACGAAGCGGATCGAAAGGATGCTTTTTTATATTGGAAATATACCGGGACCAATCTACTGTTTTTTCCGAAGCGTCTTCCGGTACCGCGTATTGCCAGGCTCCCAGGGGAGAGTGCCTTGCCCAGAAACCTTCGGCGTAGTTGATATCTCCTATGGCTCCTTCAGCCAAAAGCTGTTTTGCCTTTTCGTTACCGAGAGAAGAAAGTCCCTGGCTCCCTACCATGTATATTTTTCCGGATTTTTTCCAGGCGTTGATCAGTTCATGTCCCTCATCAACGGAATGTACCATCGGTTTTTCGCAATATACATGTTTCCCGGCATTCAGGGCATCGATACTGATTTGTTTATGCCAGTGGTCGGGGGTTCCTATAATAACAGCATCAATATCCTTTCGCTTTAATATTTCTTTATAATCTTTTGTTTTGAATAAATGGTTTCCCCATTTCTCAGCTGCCTGGTCCAGACGTCCGTCATAAAGATCACAAACAGCTATCATTTCTACATTGTCGTGTTTGAGAGCAGTATTCATGTCTTCTGTTCCCATTCCTCCCGCACCTATAAGTGCTAACTTCAGTGTCTTTTCTTCGGAGGGATTAACTGCCGATCTGTTCAGATAAGTGACCGTGTGGCCCTGCTTACCAATGGTGTCTTTAGCAAGGATTGCCGGGGTTACTGCAGTCGCTGCTCCCGCCAATCCGAGATTTTTCAAGAACGATCTTCTTTTGTTCTCCATACTCGGTTGATTTTAAAGATTAACTGTCGTAAACTTACGGACACACGGGATATTAACCGGGGTAATATTCGGGGTAACAATTAAAATTATATCGTTTTAATTACAATTGAACCGGGAAATCCGGTTCACATATTTCCCCGTAAAAGCTCTCATATAATTTCTTGTAGTGGTCTACCGCTTTTTTGGCAAGCGTGTGCTTTCCTCCCTGTACCAGGATGGATACCTTACGCCGTACTGCGGGTTCATAGAGAGGATCGGTAGTCAGAATAGCGCGGATAATACGAAGTTCTTCTTCGCCCGTGAACCGATCCGGGTTTTCCATGCAAGGCACAAGCACATCCAGGACCTTGTTGGCATAATCGGACTTAAAAGCGTCTATCCATTCCAGTTCGGTTTGGGGTAGTATAGGACCACGACTTATCATATCGGCCCATTTCAGCGTATCTTCTTTACCAGGCACTATTTCTTTACGTTCTGAAAATACCGGGATTCTCCGGTCTATTTCCCGGATATCTATCTCTACATTATTTCCTGTTTCCAGTCGCCACATTTTATTGGCGTAAACAATGTGTACATCCAGTTCGTTCTCAAAAATATTGCGGATCTCTTTGATATGCGTGCTCCGGTTGTTTTTCACACTCTCCGGAGAAAAACCCGGCCAGAGTAAATTCCCCATTTTTCGGGACGACACCCCTCCTTCTTTCAGTGTGTAAAGGAGTAACAACAAAAGAAGTTCCTT
>NZ_JBRKIS010000062.1:0-2500 GCF_052983315.1 Sinomicrobium endophyticum | reverse complement strand
AAGATTTTCATCTTGCTCGTATTTGCTTTATCTCAATATGTCAATGAACTTTTCGGCAAGTCGTCACAGATAAGTGTTTGCACTTATGCTGCTTCGACCTTTGGCCTCGTGGAGAATATCGGAGTCGAACCGATGACCTTCCCGACTGCATGTCGGGACGATCCAGCCCCTAATGGCTGATTTCCTTCAATCTTATATGAACTTTCATCTCTTATGTGGAGAATATCGGAGTCGAACCGATGACCTCCTGCGTGCAAGGCAGGCGCTCTAGCCAGCTGAGCTAATTCCCCTCTTGAATCCCGAATGTCGAACTCAGAATCTTGAATGTAGAATTCTCAACTTCCAGAATTTCCTAACAATATATAATCTATGAACTTTCTTTACCGCGCTAAAAAAACGTGGCACCGATACGCAGTCCTACTTCTAACTTCCTACTTCTATCTCCGTACCGCTAATTTCCCGTAGTCTCGGGCAGGCTCCCTTCGATATCCCGATAACTATCGGGACCAGGATAAACCTCTCTCCTCCCTCGACTTGTAGTCTCGGGCAGGCTCGAACTGCCGACCTCTACATTATCAGTGTAGCGCTCTAACCAGCTGAGCTACGAGACTGTCTCTAAAATTACAAGTCTCCGCTACCTCTTACAGACTTTTTCAACCTGTAACTTGCAACATGCAACCTGCAATTGCTTTTTTTTATTGACAGCATAAGCAAAATTATTCCTTTCAAATTCGCTCGTATCGAACATCCCGTTTCTCTAGAAAGGAGGTGTTCCAGCCGCACCTTCCGGTACGGCTACCTTGTTACGACTTAGCCCCAGTTACCAGTTTTACCCTAGGCAGCTCCTTGCGGTCACCGACTTCAGGTACCCCCAGCTTCCATGGCTTGACGGGCGGTGTGTACAAGGCCCGGGAACGTATTCACCGGATCATGGCTGATATCCGATTACTAGCGATTCCAGCTTCACGGAGTCGAGTTGCAGACTCCGATCCGAACTGTGATCGGTTTTATAGATTCGCGCCTGGTCACCCAGTGGCTGCTCTCTGTACCGACCATTGTAGCACGTGTGTAGCCCAAGACGTAAGGGCCGTGATGATTTGACGTCATCCCCACCTTCCTCACGGTTTGCACCGGCAGTCTGGTTAGAGTCCCCGACATTACTCGCTGGTAACTAACCACAGGGGTTGCGCTCGTTATAGGACTTAACCTGACACCTCACGGCACGAGCTGACGACAACCATGCAGCACCTTGTGAATTGTCCGAAGAAATAACTGTTTCCAATTACGTCAATCCACATTTAAGCCTTGGTAAGGTTCCTCGCGTATCATCGAATTAAACCACATGCTCCACCGCTTGTGCGGGCCCCCGTCAATTCCTTTGAGTTTCATTCTTGCGAACGTACTCCCCAGGTGGGATACTTATCACTTTCGCTTAGCCACTGATCCTTGCGAACCAACAGCTAGTATCCATCGTTTACGGCGTGGACTACCAGGGTATCTAATCCTGTTCGCTACCCACGCTTTCGTCCATCAGCGTCAATGATGTGTTAGTGACCTGCCTTCGCAATCGGTATTCTATGTAATATCTATGCATTTCACCGCTACACTACATATTCTAATCACTTCACACATATTCAAGACCGCCAGTATCAAAGGCAATTTTACCGTTAAGCGGCAAACTTTCACCCCTGACTTAACAGCCCGCCTACGGACCCTTTAAACCCAATGATTCCGGATAACGCTTGCACCCTCCGTATTACCGCGGCTGCTGGCACGGAGTTAGCCGGTGCTTATTCCTACGATACCGTCATCAAGGTACGCGTACCTCTTATTCTTCTCGTAGAAAAGCAGTTTACAACCCATAGGGCAGTCTTCCTGCACGCGGCATGGCTGGATCAGTCTCCCGACCATTGTCCAATATTCCTCACTGCTGCCTCCCGTAGGAGTCTGGTCCGTGTCTCAGTACCAGTGTGGGGGATCTCCCTCTCAGGACCCCTACCCATCGTTGCCTTGGTATGCCGTTACCATACCAACTAGCTAATGGGACGCATGCTCATCTTATGCCGCCTCAACTTTAAGATAAAATAGATGCCTATTCTATATACCATGGGGCATTAATCCAAATTTCTTCGGGCTATTCCCCTGCATAAGGTAGATTGCATACGCGTTACGCACCCGTGCGCCGGTCTCTAAGGAGCAAGCTCCTTATACCCCTCGACTTGCATGTGTTAGGCCTGCCGCTAGCGTTCATCCTGAGCCAGGATCAAACTCTTCATCGTTTATTCTTAAATATCTATTTAGAACATCCGATACATAAAGCATTTCCTACTCAAAATAATTTTGCTTAAATCTTCCTAATGATCAAAACTTACTCTCGTAAATTTTATCCTTAGTGCTGTCAACAATATTTCAAGGAACTTTCCTAAATTCTTCTTATCTTTTCGCTCTCTAATAAAGCGGCTGCAAAAGTAAAACGTTTTTTTAAACTCACCAACTTTTT
>NZ_JBRKIS010000061.1:0-5071 GCF_052983315.1 Sinomicrobium endophyticum | reverse complement strand
CCACCAGGAACAACTCCGGGTTAGGAATAGTGTTCTGGAAGGCGCAAGGGAGCTTCGTAAGGGCCATCCTCGGCTGGGTTGTAGGAAGCTCTATGCGGAGCTCAAGCCTACCGGGATGGGTCGGGACAAGACCGAGGCCTTATTGCTGAGTCATGGCTTTAGGTTAAAGCGCAAGCGCAACCGTTACCGTACCACTTATGGGGGGAAGCATTGGTATCCTAATCGGATCACTGATTTACAACTAACCGGGATCAACCAGCTTTGGGTGAGTGATATTACCTATATCGCTGTATCGGCTAAGAAGCCTTATTACCTGACCTTGATCCTGGATGTGTACAGTAGGAAAATCAAAGGCTGGAGTTTGTCAGCCACCCTGACCGCAGAGGATACTATAGTTGTAGCTTATAGGGAAGCCCTGGCCACGACTGCTAAAACCGAACGGAAACAACTCATATTTCATTCGGATAAAGGCAGCCAATACGTTTATAAGCGATTAGCTGAGTTACATACAGAAAATCAGGTACAGCCTAGCATGGGCGGTAAAGCCTGGGAGAATGCTCATGCAGAATCTTTAAACGGCATATTAAAAAATGAATATATCGATTTTGACCACTCCCATATCAGTTTAAAACAAGGGAGAATATTGATAAAAAAAATCGTAGAAAAGTACAATTATCAACGTCCACATGGTTCACTAAAAAATATGAAACCTGTAGAATTTGAAACCTTTGTTCAGGGGTTAACCCCTGAACAAAAACCGAGATTTAAGATTAATTATTAACCAGAAAAAAGGCAACCATATTCAGGCATGCCCAAACTTGTAACCTGCAACTTGTAACCTGAAACCTGAAACCTGAAACCTGAAACCTGAAACCTGAAACCTGAAACCTGAAACCTGAAACCTGAAACCTGAAACCTGCAACTTGAAACCTGTAACTTGAAACCAGAAAACCCAAACAATGAAAAACCAGCATAAACAAAACCACCGAAGAGACTTCCTGAAAACCGTTTCCCTGGCTACGGCTGGAATAGTAGTAGTCGGGGCATACGGTAACCCGTTAGAGGCGCTGACCGGAAATATCAAAAAGCAACGGTATAAAATAGCCGTGTGCGATTGGATGATATTAAAAAGACAAAAACTCAGTGCCTTTTCCCTTGCAGAAGAAATACATGCCGATGGTATAGAACTGGATATGGGCGGGCTCGGTTCGAGGGAAACTTTTGAAAGTAAACTGTCCGATCCCGTTATGATAGAACAGTTCCTCGAAACCTCCCGGAATACCGGTGTAGGCATCAGTTCCATAGCCATGTCCGGGTTTTATGCCCAGTCCTTTGCGGAACGTCCTACGGTAGACCGTATGGTACAGGATACGGTAGATACCATGAAAGCCATGAATGTCAACATAGCCTTTTTACCCCTCGGTGTACAGGGCGATATGATAAAACACCCCGAATTGCGCCCCAAAATCGTGGAAAGACTCCGCAGTGCAGGAGAAAAAGCAGGTAAAATAGGTGGGATCATCGCAGTAGAAACCTCTTTTGATGCCACCGAAGAAAAGAAATTCCTGGAAGAAATTAATTCCCTCCATATCAAAAGTTCCTTCAATTTCGCCAATGCCGTAGAGCACGGAAAAGATATTAGCAAGGAACTTCACATACTCGGAAAAAAACATATCGCCCAGATACACTGTTCCAATACCGATGGCGTATGGCTGGAAAACGATAAACAGATAGATATGCCCGAAATAAAAAGAACTCTCGACAAAATGAAGTGGGAAGGATGGCTCATCGTGGAAAGATCAAGAGATGTAAATATGGTAAGGAATGTAAAAGCCAACTACGGTGCCAATGTAGCCTATTTGAAATCGGTATTTCAGTAAGGGGAGATATGAGATTTTAGATGTTAGACGTAAGATTTATGTATGGAAAAAAGAAAAGGCTCCATGGCGCTCGTTTGCAATGAGTGCCTGAAACCCGGGGCTTCGATACATCCCGAACTCCGTTCGGGACACTCAGCCGCCTTCGCTCTGGCTGAAACCTGAAACTTGTAACCCGGTGGCTTCGGTACAACAGCCTGCGGCTGTCACTCAGCCACCTCGTTTTGTAAACTTGCAACCTGCAACTTGTAACCTGTAATATTGAATCAAAATGCAACAAATCCGATCATACAAACCGTACTTTATCCTCATCCTGAGCGTGATATTCCTGTCCTGTTCTCAAAAAAAGCAGGTAACTGTTGTCTACGACGCTGACGCTTCGCCGAGAATAAAATTCGGAGCGGAGAAGCTCCTGGGAGTATTGGAGGAGACAGGTTATAAAACCGGTATTTCATCAGATACCACCTTGCTTTCCGGAAATGTAAAAACCATTTACATCCGGAATGCCGGAGATAGTTCTCTTAAAAAAGAAGGTTTTCGCATTGCAGCGACTAAAAATGGGTTGCGGGTAGAAGGCGCAGACCCTTCCGGGGCCTTATACGGTGCACTGGAAATAGCGGACCGGGTCAAAGAATCCGGTGAGGTAGACTTTACGCTCGATTTCTCCGATGCCCCCGAAATGGTACTTCGCGGTAGTTGTATCGGGGTACAGAAACCCACCTATCTTCCCGGCAGGACCGTATACGAATACCCCTATACCCCGGAAACCTTTCCCTGGTTTTACGATAAAGAGTTGTGGATCGAATATCTCGACAATATGGTAGAAAACAGGATGAACTCCCTTTACCTGTGGAACGGCCACCCGTTTGCTTCCCTGGTAAAGCTGAAAGACTATCCTTTTGCCGTAGAAGTAGACGAAGATACCTTTAAGAAAAACGAGGAGATCTTCCGTTTTCTTACCGAAGAAGCCAACAAAAGAGGGATTTGGGTCATACAAATGTTCTACAACATTATCGTCTCCAAACCTTTTGCCGAGCATTACGATATTAAGACCCAGGACAGGCAGCGGCCTATAACCCCGCTGATAGCCGATTACACCAGGAAATCCATTGCCGCTTTTATAGAGAAATATCCCAATGTAGGGCTGTTGGTAGCCCTCGGCGAAGCCATGAGCGGTAAGGAAACCGATGTAAAGTGGTTTACCGAAACCATCATTCCGGGGGTTAAGGATGGACTTAAAGCGCTGGGCCGTACAGATGAACCGCCTATTATTCTCCGGGCCCATGATACCGACGCGCCGTTGATCATGGAACATGCGTTGCCCCTGTATAATAATCTTTATACAACTCATAAATACAACGGGGAGTCCCTCACTACCTACGAACCTCGTGGCCCGTGGTCCGAAATCCATAAAAAGCTGAGTGAAGCAGGTTCCGTACATATATCCAATGTACATATCCTGGCCAACCTGGAACCTTTCCGTTACGGTTCGCCCGACTTCATTCAGAAAAGTGTACTTGCTATGCATCGTGTTCACGGCGCCAATGCCCTGCACCTGTATCCGCAGGCGTCTTACTGGGACTGGCCCTATACAGCCGACAAAACCGAACCCCGTTTACTGGAAATGGAGCGTGACTGGATATGGTACAAGGCCTGGGCGCGATATGCCTGGAAAAGCGAAAGGAACCGGACAGACGAAATTGCCTACTGGGGCGATATGCTGGCAGACATGTACGGAACAGGTCCGGAACAGGGCAAGGCTATTCTCGATGCCTATGAAGAATCCGGGGAAATAGCCCCCAAAACACTGAGAAGGTTCGGAATTACGGAGGGTAACAGGCAAACCCTGTTGCTGGGTATGCTGGCCAGCCAGCTTGTAAATCCGTATAAATATCATATCTATCCCGGGTTTTACGAATCCTGTGGTCCCGTAGGGGAAAAGCTCATCGAGTATGCCGAAAAGGAATGGAACAGGGAGAAGCATACAGGAGAGACCCCGGTACAGATCATCAGTGAAATTACGGCACATGGCGAAAAAGCGGTCGAAGCCATAGAAAAAGCCGAAGCCGGGGTAACCAAAAACAAGGAAGAATTCCAAAGGCTTAAAAACGACATGTACTGCTACAGGGCCTTTGCCAATTTCTTTTCGTGGAAAGTAAAATCCATGCAGCACGTATTGCGTTACCAGTATTCCGAAAACCTGCCGGACCTGGAAAAAGCTGTAGAGCCGCTGGAAAAGAGTATAGTTTACTATAAAGAATTAGTAGAATTGACTAAAGATAATTATTTGTATGCTAACAGCATGCAAACCGCACAAAGGCGTATACCAATAGGAGGAGACGATGGCAGGCACAAAACCTGGGAAGAAATGCTGCCGCTATACGAAAGAGAACTGGCTAACCTTCAAAGAAACATAGAAAGGCTTAAAGCATCCGAAGACGGAAAACTGCAAAAAGAAGAAGTAAACCCCTGGGTCTCCGCAGAAGTAACGTTGCAACGGGAAGCAAAAAGATATGCGGTAAAGACAGGTCAGCAGGTATATAAAGGAATACCCGTAACGGCGATAGCTGACGAACTTAAAGCGCTCAAAGGCGTATACATATCACAGGAAGAACAGATAGAACGGGGGACACACCTTAAATTTCAGAATGATAAACCCGTAAAGGTCGTGGTCGGGTATTTCAATACCGATCAAAAACGATTTTTATTACCCCCTGTACTCGAAACCAATGCGGCAGGAAACCTACGGGGAGAAGCTGAAGTAGTCATAGCCAACGCAATGGAAGTAAAAGACATGCCGAGAATAAACATACATACCTATAAATTCGATGCCGGGAATAACGAATTGGTGCTGGACAAAGGCCGGGCCCTTATTCTCGGGTTTATAGATGCGGGACAAGAGATCAAAGACCGTGATGCCGGACTCGTCGGGGCAGATGAGAAAAAAGCTATAGATTGGTTGTTTTATTAGTTATTAGGTTATTAGACTATTAAGTTTGTGTTTGACCTGGTGCTCGTTTGTAACGAGTGTCGATTTATCGGGCATCCCGATGATTATCGGGAGTAATGCCCTTTCAGGCGCGTTGCAAACGCACTTTGCAATGGGTACTCGTTTCCGCTTTGCTCAAACGAGCACCAGTTAGGTTTGTGTTTGACCTGGCGCTCGTTTGCAACGAGTGTCGATTTATCGGGCA
>NZ_JBRKIS010000060.1:0-2820 GCF_052983315.1 Sinomicrobium endophyticum | reverse complement strand
AAACCAACCCTTTATGTACTCTGTACTTGACAAAGATACGATAGAATTGGAAATAGTTCCTTACATACCTAAAACTCATCGAGGATTTGCCCCGACCGTTCCATTGGTTGAGATTGTTAACGCCATCCTCTACAAGCTCAAGACCGGTGTGCAGTGGCATCAAGTGCCTGTAAAAGCCCTTTTTGACAGTAAAGTGCTAAGTTGGCAATCGGTTTACTACCATTACCGGAAATGGTGCTTGTGCGGTTTTTGGAAAGACTGTTGGGTGAGCTTCCTCAACCGCCATAAATCAAAACTTGACCTTTCCAGTGTGGACCTGGATGGCAGTCACACCTCGGCCATCAGGGGCGGGGAACAAGTGGAATACCAAGGCCGTAAGAAGCGCAAAACCACCAATGCCCTATACCTTAGCGAAAGGCAGGGACTACCTTTAGCTATGTCTGAACCTGTTGCCGGCAATCATAACGACCTGTATAACATTGAGGTGCAGTTCGAAGTAGTCACTGGTACTCTGGAAGATGCTGACCTCCGTGTGGATGGGTTGTTCCTCAATGCTGATGCGGGCTTTGATTCCAAGGATTTCCGACAGGCTTGTGCCCAAAAGGAAATCAATGCCAATATCTGTTTCAACAGGCGTAACAGTGACAAGGACAGAGATGACTATTTTGACAAAGAACTTTATGACCAGCGATATGCCATCGAGCGAACCAATGCCTGGATGGACAGTTTCCGGTCATTACTAAACAGGTTTGACACCACCGTGGCAAGCTGGACAGGGTTTAACTATCTTGCTTTTATTGTGTTAGCTTTGAAAAAGTTCAAACCCATCAAAAAGAAAAAAGTTTAAACGAATTCATTGTGTCTGCCAATTCAATCCAATTAAAAGCTTGTTCTATTATTTCTTTTTTTTCTTCCATTTATTTTATTTATTCTTAATTGATACACGTAAATATACACAATTAACTATTTCAGCCACTTGCAAGGATAGCCTTCATAAGACATCAATATTTAAAAGGTTCCAGAAGAATTTTCATGGGTTGTTTTACACATCAAAATTTGTGTTTCTGAACGGATATACTTGGGGAAGTTTAGTCATTGTTTTCCATCCCAGTTATGATAGTTACTTCAATAATGTTAATACTTATTACATTGTAAAGAAAACAAATAACTCATTAGCCATTTTACGACATTCCGTAAAACAGAAAAAATCAAGCCCTTTTATTAATCACCAAATGTTCTGTGGATGGATTACTCAACAACCGATCCATTTCTGATTCGATAATATCCTGTATATCCTGTTTGATTTGAATATAATTCTGCTGGATCATGGCCTGGTCTAACTTTCGAACGGGAACTATCTCTTTATAGTTATCTTCTTCTTTCTTTAGTAGGGCGCTAAATGTCTTTTACGGCATGCGAAGGGCCAAAAAAGAGGGGCGTTGGATGGCTAACGCTCCTATTGGGGATGTTAATAAAATGTCCGAAACCGGGAAAAAATACATTGCTCCCAAAGAACCCCAGGCATCAGCTATAAGGTGGGCTTTCCATGAACTGGCCAGAGAAAGATTCAATACAGAGCAAATCTGGAAAATGGCCCGGGAAAAAGGGCTCACTTGCGGAAAGAACAATTTTTGGAATGGCATACGAAATCCTGTCTATTATGGAAAAATCCTTGTGCCCAAACATAAGGATGAAGAAGTGCAGTTAGTAGAAGGACAGCATGAGGCCCTGATCTCTGAGGATTTATTTTACAGGGTAAAAGATGTTTTGGACGGTAGAGGAAGGATCTATCGGCCTACAGTAGAGATCATAGAGGAACTACCCCTTCGTGGCTTTTTAATTTGTCCTACGTGTGGAAAAACATTAACAGGGAGTGTTTCCAAAGGAAGGAATAAGTATTATCATTATTACCACTGCATTTCCTCTTATGGGTTCAGGCATAGGGCAGAGGATATTAATTCAAGTATTATCGACGAGATCAGAAAGTATGTAAAACCGCTGCCCAAACTTTGTATCTATAGGAATATCATTACGGAAATCTTCAAGGCTAAAACAAAAGGTCAACGTGATGATGTGAAATTATTCAAAATACAATTGGAAAAGGCCAATAGAAAATTGGCGAAAGCAAGAGACCTGTTATTAGAGGGTGATATTGAGGGTGATGATTATCGTATTATAAAAATGGACTGTGAAAAAGATATTATGCGCCTGGAGGCCAGGATAACGGCTACTGCTTCTACAAAATTTAATATAAATCCTCTGTTAGACAAGGCTATTGGCAACCTGTCAAAACTCGATATCCTATATCAAAAAGGAACTACTGCACAAAAAAGAAGGATCATTGGTTCGATATTTCCTGAAAAATTGATTTTTGACGGTTCGCGATATCGAACCACTCGGGTCAACGAAGCTATAACACTTATTTTGTTTATTGACAAGGAGTTACGTAAAATAAAAAACTGGACAAGTCATAGAAAATTAGACTTGTCCAGTTACGTGGGCCCTACTGGGTTCGAACCAGTGACCCTCCCGACTGGTTAGTCGGGATGCTCAGAACCAGCAGAGCTAAGGTTTTGGTTTGTGTTATTGATGAGTTGTTGAATTTTGTTTCTGCTCTTCCATTTTTTGATTTGCTTTTCCCTGGCCAAGGCCTCTTTTTTGGAGGGGAAAGTTTCATGATAAACGATAATCCAGTCATTGGAATTTCCTGTAAATCCTTTATGATTGGCATTGTGTTTTTTTAGTCTTTCAAGGAGATTAGATGTTACACCGATATAGAATTTATCAATGGTGTTGGAGTATAATATGTAGCAAAAGTAA
>NZ_JBRKIS010000059.1:0-62673 GCF_052983315.1 Sinomicrobium endophyticum | reverse complement strand
TGCTTTTGACCCAAAGCCCGTTCCAGCTCCTTAATGCGCTCTGCCTGCTCTTTTTGCTTCTTTGATAAACTTTTACTTTCCACTATCATTCGTGTATTACTCACGTAAAGATCGGAATATTTACGTAACCATTTATATACCGCCGTGGTACTTACCTGATAAAGCTGGCTAACATCACGAACCCGGAGTTCTCCCTTTTCAATCTGCTTGACTAATTGCAATTTGAGGCCTAAATCAAACACTCTGTGTTCTTGTCCTTTTTTCATTATACATTAAGTTTAAGAAAAAAGGCAACCTATGTTAGGCTTAGTCAACTGATTTTAATAAACTATAATTGTCTCTCCGAACTTGTGGAGGCTATTGGTAAAATACATAGCCCGGAATTTCACCTTCGATAAGGCAAACACATCATAAAATTTAAGTTCGATGAAAAGTTGGAGAGTTTAGGAGTTTTAAAGTTTTGGAATTCTGTTTTATTGCATTAGTTTTTTAAAAATTATTCATGCCTTCGTGACAAAACAAACTTTCAGTGCGTTATAAAAACCTATGGATTTCTAATCCATATACCTCCTCAACTCTGAACTCCTCAACGCCAGGACTAAAAAAACAACCGGCAATGCTGAGAAATTGTTTGCATTTTAAAACGTGTTTGCCCTGTCACTTCCGACTTCTAACTTCGTACTTCCAACTTTATTAGCTACCTTTGCACCGTTCATACATACTATTTCCCATTATAAGTGAAGTTGCACCCGGGTTTCGGGGCTACTTCTTAAAAAGGAACCGTGTGAAAATCACGGGCTGACGCGCAACTGTAAGTAACGTGAAGTTACTGCCGTACCACAATCCATTGTCCCTACAGCTCTCGGGATGAGAAGGATGGCAGTAATGTTACAAGCCAGGAGACTTGCTTATAATGCAGAGACGTATGCTTTCGCGGTTTTGAAGCAGTAGTCGGGATATTTTAACGGGAAGATCACCTGTCCGGGTGGTATGCACCGTTAATGGGTTTATCCTCTCTTCTACGATTCATTTAAGGCATACGGTAAAATGGTTGGTAAGGAACATTAATGTATTTGATGTTTAACTTAATGCTATTTTAAAAATGCAAAAAAACAATTTGGGCTACCCCCGTATCGGTGCCCGGCGTGAACTGAAAAAAGCCTGCGAACAGTATTGGTCGGGTAGAATTGACCGGGACGAACTGCTCTCGGTTGCAGAAGCACTCCGCAGTCAGAACTGGGAAGTACAACAGGAAGCAGGTATAGACCTTATTCCCTGTAACGACTTCAGTTTTTACGACCAGGTCCTCGACATGTCTCTCTCCCTAGGAGCCGTTCCTAAACGCTACACTCCCGTACTGACACAGAACAAGGAAAACACGGAACTGGACCTGTATTTCGCCATGGCCAGGGGATACCAGAAAGACGGACTGGACATCACCGCCATGGAAATGACCAAATGGTTCGACACCAATTATCACTATATCGTACCGGAATTCCATAACAAACAGGAGTTTAAATGGTTCTCATCCAAGATCACCGAAGAGTTTGCCGAAGCCAAAAAGGTGCTGGACAAAACTCCGAAGCCTGTTCTGGTCGGTCCCGTTTCCTACCTGTTACTGGGTAAAGAAAAAGAAGAAGGTTTTCATCGTATTGACCTTCTTAAAAATCTCCTCCCCGTATATGTGGAAATCCTGAACAAACTCAAAGACCTGGGTGCGGAATGGATACAGCTGGACGAGCCCTTTTTGTCCCTCGATCTTACCGAACAAGAGAAAAAAGCCTACAAAGAAGCCTATGTCACTATTGCCAAAGCCTGTAAAGGCCTAAACATTATGGTTGCTACCTATTTTGAAGCTTTGGGTGACAATACAGCCCTGGCCACATCATTACCCGTAAAAGCTCTTCATATAGATCTCGTAAGGGCGCCGCAACAACTGGATGCGGTACTGGAAGCCACTCCGGAAACCCTGTCGCTCTCTCTCGGGGTAGTAGACGGGCGTAATATCTGGAAGAACGATTACGAGAAATCCCTGGAGTTTATCCGCAAGGCAACGGCAGCCATTGGAAAAGAAAGAGTATTCATAGCCCCCTCCTCTTCCCTTCTGCATACGCCTTATGACCTGGAAGCGGAAACGGAACTTGACCCGGAAATAAAAAACTGGCTGGCTTTTGCCAAACAGAAACTCGGGGAAATATCTGATATCTACGAAATCGCAAACGGCAACACCAGCCTCCTGGAAGAAAACAAAAAAGCCCTGGAAAGCAGGCGCACCTCTTCCCTGATCCATAAACAGGAAGTGAAAGACCGGACAGCTGCAATTTCCGGGAAAGACACCACCAGGCTCTCTGCTTTCGAAACGAGACAGAAACTACAGCAAAAACGTTTCGGTTTACCGCTATATCCTACAACCACCATCGGTTCCTTCCCCCAGACTCCCGATATACGAAAGCTTCGTGCCGCGCTGAAGAAAGGCGAGCTTACCTTGTCCGAATATGAAACAAAAATAGAAGCTGCGACTATCGAAGCCATCGATATTCAGGAGCGGATAGGACTGGACGTACTGGTTCACGGGGAATTTGAACGTAACGATATGGTGGAGTATTTCGGGGAATTGCTCGAGGGGTTTGTATTCACCAAAAACGGCTGGGTACAAAGCTACGGCAGTCGTTGTGTAAAACCCCCTATTATTTTCGGGGACGTGAGCAGGCCCGAAGACATGACCGTTCGCTGGAGCCGTTTTGCCCAGGAAAATACGGATAAAATTGTCAAAGGAATGCTTACCGGCCCGGTTACCATATTGCAATGGTCTTTTGTACGGGACGATCAGCCGCGATCCGAAACCACATTCCAGATCGCCCTGGCTATCCGCGATGAAGTTGTAGCCCTGGAAAAAGGAGGGATTTCCATGATACAGATCGACGAACCAGCTATCCGGGAAGGTTTGCCCCTGCGGAAGAAAGACTGGCCTGCCTACCTGGACTGGGCTATACAGGCTTTCCGCATATCCGCAAGCGGTGTTCAGGATGAGACTCAAATACACACCCATATGTGCTATAGCGAGTTTAACGATATCATAGAGCACATTGCGGCTATGGATGCAGATGTGATAACCATAGAAACTTCCCGTTCCCAAATGGAACTGCTGGAAGCTTTTTCAGATTTCAAATACCCGAACGAAATAGGCCCCGGAGTGTATGATATCCATTCTCCGAGAGTTCCTACCGTAGAAGAAATGGTGGCACTGCTCGAAAAGGCAACTGCCCTGCTCCCTATGGAGAATATCTGGGTAAATCCGGATTGTGGTCTGAAAACCCGTAAATGGGAAGAAACTGAAGCCGCACTTACCAATATGGTAAAGGCCGCAGCAAAAATCCGGGAAAGTGTAGATCAACCTGTTTCCTGATCCGCATCCCCGTATTTAACTCTAAAGAAAGGCTGTTTTGTACCTTCGGCAGGTATAAAAACAGCCTTTCTCCTTTTTTCCTTTTTTCGCGAACTATTTAAAAATAATCACCATAACCCTTGTTTTTATAAACAATTTTAAAAATAGACACTTAAAAACCTCCTATAATTATCAATACACAAAAAAACTACTTGTAAAAATGCCCTGGTTTCGGTAGATTGCAGCACTAATTTATAAAAACCGATTCCTATGGCATTCGACCCGGCAAACAAGATACAGGACCTGCAATATTTCGGAGAATTCGGGGGAGTAAATCCTTCTGTTTCCGATTCGTCCACTTACACTTTTCTCTCCGCAAAAACCATGTTCGACACCTTCGAAGGCAATACCGAAGGCTGTTATCTCTATTCCAGGCACTCTTCCCCTTCCAATCTGTACCTGGGGGAAGCTCTTGCCGCTATGGAAGGTACGGAAACGGCCAACGTTACCGCCAGTGGCATGGGAGCCATTACGGCCGTTATTTTACAATACTGTGATACTGGCAGCCATATTGTTTCCGGAAGAACGGTTTACGGCGGCACCTATGCCTTTATGAAAAACTTTCTGCCCCGGCTGAATATAAACACCTCTTTTGTAGACACCTCTTCCGCAGAAAAGGTAGAAGCTGCTATTACGGACAAAACCAAAATGCTGTATTGCGAAGTGGTAAGCAATCCCCTGCTGGAAATAGCAAATATCCGGGCTTTATCCGCAATTGCCAGAAAACACAATATCCCCCTGGTTGTGGACAATACTTTTTCTCCGCTTACTATTGCTCCCGCTCAACACGGCGCCGACGTAGTCATTCACAGTCTTACGAAATTCATCAACGGTAGCAGCGACTGTGTGGGTGGTGTGGTTTGCGGTAGTACGGACTTTTGCCTTTCCCTGAAAGATGTTAACGACGGTGCAGGTATGTTGCTGGGCAGCACCATGGATAGTCTGCGGGCAGCATCCATACTCAAAAACTTGAGAACATTACACATACGTATCAAAAAACACAGTGAAAATGCCCTTTTCCTGGCAAGAAAATTCGAAGAAGACGGACGGAAAGTAGTATACCCCGGACTGGAATCGCACCCCGGGCATGAAACTATGAAAAGGCAAATGAACCCGGAATACGGTTTCGGAGGTATGATGACCCTGGATGTCGGTTCTCTGGATAAAGCCAACGCACTTATGGAAAGTATGCAAAATAATAACCTGGGCTATCTTGCCGTAAGCCTTGGTTTTTACAAAACACTTTTCAGCGCGCCGGGAACTTCCACCTCTTCTGAAATCTCCCCGGAAGAACAAAAACAAATGGGGCTTACCGACGGACTCATCCGTTTTTCCATAGGACTGGACAACGATATCGAACGTACTTATGAAAAGATGAAAGAAGGTATGAAGGCCCTGGGGATATGAGAGGGTGAGAAGGTGAGAGGGTAGTGAAACTAGTTATATGACAAACGCGGAATTTAACGAGCCGATGAGAAATCGTACACCGGAATATGCTGTGCGGGTGTTGGGCTTTTTGGAGGCACTTCCAAAAAATGTTTCTACCAAAGTAGTCCGTTATCAGTTGGCTAAGTCGTCCACTTCGGTAGGAGTAAATTTCAGGGCATTCTGCCGAGGACGCTCCGCAAAGGAATGCTATACCAAGATTTGCATCGTAGCAAAAGGAGCTGATGAATGCCCGTATTGGATGGAATTGTTAAAAAATCCGGCATAGGCAACGTTACAGAATCGAATGCGTTATCTGCCGAAGGCATTGAAATATTAAAAATCGTAGCAAAAATCAAATCCACCTATGAAAAATAATTCTCACCCCTCACCTTCTGACCCTCTCACCCTCTAATAAAATTTGTAAACGTTTAGGCAAAATCGTATTATTACAATCTGTAAGCATCCGGTTCGGAATACTGAAAGGCAGTCCGTATTTCGGAACATGAGAATCCGGGAACAACTTTAATTTTATGGAAGAAAACAAGGTCATTGAAAACAGGGAACTATCGATATGGGAAGCTCTTATTCCTATATTTGCTCTTATAGGAATGTTGGCTTACAACGTTCTTTTCGTTTATAAAGACGATGCCCTGTCGGGATCTAACCAGTTTATCCTCCTTCTCGGGGCAGCCGTAGCAGCCATAGTTGGTTTTTTCAACAAAGTGTCATATGAGTTTATGATGGAAGAAGTGGCGCAGAATGTAAAATCTACTACCGGGGCTATTCTCATATTGCTTATGGTAGGGGCGCTTTCCGGCACATGGCTTATTAGCGGTATTATCCCTTCCATGATCTATTACGGCTTACAGATACTCAATCCTACAATTTTTCTCGCCGCCTGTGTTATTATCTGTGCCATTATTTCTGTGGCTACCGGAAGCAGCTGGACCACCTCGGCAACCGTAGGTATTGCCCTTATAGGTATCGGCGATGCACTGGGTATATCACCGGGTATGACCGCAGGAGCGGTGCTTTCCGGCGCGTATTTCGGGGATAAGATGTCCCCGCTGAGCGATACTACCAACCTTGCTCCCGCCATGGCCGGGACCGACCTGTTTACCCATATCCGTTACATGGCTTATACCACGGTTCCTACCATTATTATAACGCTCATCGTATTTATAATATTAGGCTTTACCATAGATACTACCGGGAAACCGGACACCGAAGGAATTCTCGCTGCCATTGACCAATCTTTTTATATATCGCCGTGGTTGTTTGTTGTTCCTGCCCTGGTTATCCTGATGATCGTAAAAAAAACCCAACCGCTTATAGCATTGCTTACCGGGACACTTCTCGGGGGTGCTTTTGCTATAATTTTTCAGCCGGATATAGTAACCCGGATTGCCGGGGAAGATACCCTTAATTTTCACTCTGCTTATCGCGGTGTTATGGATGCCATTACTATAGATACTTCGGTAGAAACTACCGATCCTTCTCTCAACGAGCTCTTTTCTGCCGGTGGTATGTCTGGCATGATGGGGACCATATGGCTCATTATCTGCGCCATGGTTTTCGGCGGTGTTATGGAAGCGATCGGTGCACTGGCGAAAATAACGGAAAGCCTTCTGAAACTTTTCCATACAACATTCGGACTTTTTGCCAGTACGGTAGCCAGTTGTCTCGCTTTGAACGCCACAGCATCGGACCAGTACCTGGCTATCGTCGTACCTGGAAAGATGTTTGCCAAAGCCTATAAAGATAAAGGACTTGCTCCCGAGAACCTCAGCAGGAGCCTGGAAGACTCCGGTACGGTCACTTCGGTACTTATACCGTGGAACACCTGCGGGGCATACCACAGCAGCGTCCTGGGAGTATCGCCCATCGCATATGGCGGGTATGCCATATTTAACTATCTGAGCCCGTTTATGACACTTCTCTTTGCTGCCTTCCGTATTAAAATCAGACAACTCGGTGAAAAATAGGTAAAAAGCCCGTAAACAGCTTGTCAGAAACAAAGAAAAACGGGCGGAATACTGCTGAAATCACAAATAAAAATAATATCCCCGGGGTTTGGATAAAAAATTACCAATCCAACAAACATAGGCTGTCATAATTAAGAAGAACCCAAAAAAACACCTCCTTTTCTATTGCCATTAAGAACCTCTATCAAACTATAAAATATTATAATCTATCCCGATGCAAACAGACGGAATACTATGCCTACTTTTGCATCAGAAAATTATTAATACAGTAAAAATAACAACTATGGCATTAGTAGGTAAAAAGTTTCCTAACATAGCAGTAGACGCTATGAACGACATGGGTGATACATTCAAAGTGAATGTGTTGGAAGAAGCGATAAAAAATAAGAAAAAAGTGATCCTGTTCTGGTATCCGAAAGACTTTACTTTCGTATGTCCTACGGAATTACACGCTTTCCAGGCCGCTTTGCCGGAGTTTGACAAAAGGAATACACTGGTAGTAGGTGCCTCCTGCGATACTCCCGAAGTACACTTTGCCTGGTTGAACACAGCCAAAGATAACGGGGGAATCGAAGGTGTAACCTATCCGCTCCTTGCAGACAGCAACCGGAACCTGGCCAACATGCTTCGTATTCTTGACCTGCAGTCTGAAGTATACAACGAAGAAACCGATTCTTACGTTTATGAAGGAGATAATGTAACCTACAGGGCTACATTCCTTATCGACGAAGAAGGTACCGTATTCCACGAAAGTGTAAACCATATGCCGGTGGGACGTAACGTCAGCGAATTCCTGCGATTGATCGACGCTTACGCCCACGTACAAACACATGGAGAAGTATGCCCCGCTAACTGGGAAAACGGTAAAGAAGCCATGTCTGCCAACAGACAAGGTGTTGCCGAGTACCTTAGCGCCAACTAACAAACAGAACTGAAGTTCTTATTTTTTGGTGTTTGATTCCCGACTTTACCCTTACTGGTTAGAATTACTACGGGTAAAGTCGGGATACTTTCGCCGGGGGTCCGAACTCCGCTTCACGAAAAATCCCGGCACAACTGTAAAACCGAATGTAATAAAGAGTGTTATGATACAGGAATTAGAGAAAGACAACTTACCTGAAGTTGTTGCCGGAAATGACACGGTATTTGTTCAGTATTCTGCCGGATGGTGTGGCAACTGCCGTATTATGAAGCCGAAATTTAAGAAATTCGCTTCCGAAACGGAACATGCTTCCTTTGTAGTGGCCGATGCCGAAAAATTCCCGGAATCCAGAAAACTGGCAAATGTAGATAATCTGCCAACCTTTGCCGCCTTTAAAAACGGAAAACTGGTAAACCAGGTTCAGACCAATAAGACAGATGTTTTAAAATCATTTATCGAAGACAACAAATAACAGGCTGACCGGGACTGCCCTTTCTAAAAAGCGGAAATATGAAGTTACCTATAATAAAACATCTGGCGAATTTTATAGAAGAAAACGACCAGGACTATGTCATCGAAGCCATAGAAACCCTGGAAGCACTTACGGAAGTTCCTTCCCTTAAAGACGAGGAACTGGACGTAATAGGAGAACTTATCTCCAACATGTATGGTGCTGTTGAAGTAGATAAAATGGTAAAAGAAGGCATGTCCAGAAAAGAAGCTCTCAATGCTTTTATGGGCAGGGTTCTCGGCTCCATCGACAAATAAGCGTACCCGGTTGGGAAAAAATTGCTGATGATCCTCTTTCTCTTCGGAGAAAGGGGATTTTTTCTTTCCGGCCTTCCGGGTTTTTCCCTAAAGATTGGCTATCTTTACCATACTTTGTCCCATGCGCGGACAGCATAAGCAAATACATAAAAAAGAAATAAATATGGCAACAGTAACCCTTAAAGGAAATGCAATAAAAACTACAGGAGAATTACCTGGAAAAAACGAAAAAGCACCGGATTTTTCACTCGTTAAAAACGATCTTTCTTCTGCTTCTCTTAATGACTTCAAAGGTAAAAAGGTCGTACTGAATATCTTTCCGAGTGTAGATACCGGTACCTGCGCCGCTTCCGTACGCAAATTCAACCAGGAAGTATCCGAACTGGACAATACGGCCGTATTGTGTATTTCGAGGGATCTTCCCTTTGCACAGGCACGTTTTTGTGGTGCGGAAGGACTGGACAATGTAATTACCCTATCCGATTTTCGGGAAAGGGATTTCGGAAAAAACTACGGGGTGGAATTTGCAGACGGCCCCCTGGCCGGGCTGCTTTCCAGGTCGGTAGTGGTCATTGACGAAGAAGGTAAGGTTGTCTATACCCAGCAGGTTGCAGAGACCGTAGATGAACCGGATTACGAAGCTGCCATCCGTGCCTTGAAATAATCAGACTATATTAAAAAACGGCAGCGGGCAGCTTTATTATTTCTGTCAACTGCCGTTTTCAGTTGTTTACCAACACCAGGAACATGAGTTCTTTCTTCAAAAACAGGGTAAAAAGTATTCGGTATGCCACCAAAGGGGCTTTACTTCTGTTTCGTACGGAGGCCAGTATACAGGCGCAATTTGCCATAGCCTGTATCGTGACCGCCGCCGGTTTTTACTTCAAAATTTCTACTACGGAATGGATACTGCAAATACTCACCATAGCCGTTATTATGAGTATAGAAGGTATAAACACCGCCATAGAAAAAATGGCAGATTTCGTACATCCGGACCATCATCATAAAATAGGCATTATAAAAGACATTGCTGCGGGAGCCGTTTTTATCGCTGCCGTCACTGCCATTATTATCGGATGTATAATCTATATTCCCAAAATATTTTAAAAATATATTTTGATCCTGTACGTTTGTAATTTGTATTTTTGCTTTTAAACTTGCTGGGCAAGTACCATAAACCGAACGTATATAATGGCTAAAAAAAGGAACAGAAAAAAAGCTACCTCAACACAGCCCAAAACCTCAAGATTTACCTTTTCAAAACAAAATAAGATCATTCTCGGGAGTCTGGGTATGTTGTTAAGCGTTGCCCTGTGCATTGCTTTTGTCTCTTTTTTCTTTACCTGGCAACAGGATCAAAGCCTGCTATCCGAGTTTAGTGACAGGAATGCCCAGGCGGAAAACTGGCTGAACAAATTCGGGGCATCGGTAAGTTATTTTTTTATTTACAAAGGCTTCGGTGTTGCAGCTTTTATTTTCATCTACCTGTTTTTCCTTTCCGGACTGCACTGGTTTATTAACCTGGACAGGAAAAAACTTGTCAACCGCTGGGTCTGGGGACTTCTGGCTATCTTATGGTTTTCTGTGTTTTTCGGGTTTTTTGCTGCAAAAGCACCTCTCCTCGGTGGTGTTGTCGGTTATGAGATGAACGATTTCTTACAGGATTATATCGGTAAAGCCGGGGTTATTTTAATATTGCTTTTCGGTTTTATCGTATTTGCCGTGAAAAAACTGAAAGTCACTCCGGAGAAAATAGGCGCCCAATTCGCAGGAATGCGTGAAGGTATGCGCAAGGACCTTCACAGGATGCAACGGGAAAATCCTGCTGACGAAAACAAGGACGAACCCGCTATACGTACTACAGGTAACGAATCGCCTTCCCCTTTTGAAGTTGCCCTGGAAAACAAGGAAAAAGAAAATACGATTTCCAACTATTCACGTATAGACAAAACATCGGATGTAGATATCGAAAACTCCTTTGAAATAAAAATAGCAGGACAGGAAGAAAGTGAAATACCCACTACTTCTTCAACAACTTCCCATACCCCTGCTAAAGAGGAGAAACACGACGATATCCGGATGGAGATAAAAAAAATAGAAGAAGAAAAAGAAGAAACGGATATTCTTTCGGACAAACTGGTACAGGATTTCGGTGAATTCGACCCTAAGCTCGAACTCGGAAACTACCAGTTCCCTCCCCTCGACCTCCTCGTCGAGCACGGCGGACAAAGCGGTATTACCATCAACCAGGAGGAGCTGGAAGAAAATAAGAACAAGATCGTTGAGACCCTTAAACAATATAAGATAGATATATCCCAGATAAAGGCGACGATCGGGCCGACGGTGACCCTGTATGAAATTGTCCCGGCAGCCGGTGTAAGGATCTCCAAGATAAAAAACCTGGAAGACGATATCGCACTGTCCCTCGCCGCATTAGGCATACGTATTATTGCTCCTATTCCGGGTAAAGGCACCATAGGTATAGAAGTGCCGAACAAAAATCCCACTACCGTTTCCATGCGGTCCGTTATAGCATCCACCCGCTTCCATAATGCCGAAATGGAACTTCCCATTGCCCTGGGAAAAAATATCAGCAACGAAACTTTTGTGGTAGACCTGGCCAAGATGCCTCACCTGCTCATGGCAGGGGCTACCGGACAAGGTAAATCGGTGGGACTTAACGCCATACTCACCTCATTGCTGTATAAAAAACACCCGGCCGAAGTGAAGTTTGTACTGGTAGACCCCAAAAAGGTAGAACTTACCCTCTTCAATAAAATAGAAAGGCATTACCTGGCCAAACTTCCCGATACGGAAGAAGCTATTATTACCGACAACAACAAGGTGATCAATACCCTGAATTCCCTTTGTATTGAAATGGACAACCGCTACGAGCTGTTGAAAGACGCCATGGTGCGTAATATAAAAGAATACAATACCAAGTTCAAAGCACGTAAACTCAACCCTAACAGCGGACATAAATTCCTGCCGTATATCGTGCTGGTAGTCGACGAATTCGCCGACCTGATCATGACAGCGGGGAAAGAAGTGGAAACGCCTATTGCCAGATTGGCACAACTTGCACGGGCTATCGGTATACATCTTATCATTGCCACCCAAAGGCCTTCGGTAAATGTGATTACCGGTATCATCAAAGCGAACTTCCCGGCACGGATAGCTTTCCGGGTAACGTCAAAAATAGACTCCAGGACCATCCTGGACAGCCAGGGTGCGGATCAGCTTATAGGTCGCGGGGATATGCTCTACACCCAGGGCAATGATCTCGTTCGCCTGCAATGTGCTTTTGTCGACACCCCGGAAGTAAGTAAAATAACCGATTTCATAGGATCTCAAAAGGCGTATCCGGACGCACACCTGCTCCCGGAATATGTCGGAGAAGAATCTGGCACGGGTCTTGATATAGATCCAGGGGAGAGAGACGCCCTTTTTAAAGAGGCGGCAGAAGTTATTGTTATTGCCCAACAGGGATCGGCATCTCTCCTGCAACGAAAACTGAAACTGGGGTACAACAGGGCGGGAAGAATTATCGATCAGCTCGAAGCCGCAGGTATCGTAGGCCCGTTCGAAGGCAGCAAAGCCCGACAGGTACTCATACCCGACACCTATGCCCTGGAACAGTTCTTTAACAACGAACAAGGAAATAACTAGGCCCGGCTGTATTATATATTCATACGCAAAAAGGCTTGATGTAATAGAAATGAATTTGAATTGACTGTTATGAAGACAATATATGAAATAAGAAAAATAGTTACTATAATAGCTATAATGGTGGTCGGATTGGGATATGCGCAAAATCCGGATAAAGCAAAAACCCTGCTCGACGAGGTGTATAAAAAAGTGAAAAGCTACGATAACATCCATGTAGATTTCAAGTATGCCCTGGAAAACAAAGCGGAAAATATTAAACAGGAAACCCGGGGAGATGTAACCATCCAGGGTGAAAAATATCTTTTCAACTATCTGGGTGCCACTAAAATATTCGATGGTAATAAAGTAATTACCATTATTCCCGAAAACGAAGAAGTAGTGATCGAAAGCCCGGATGTGGAGGACGAAAATACCATTACCCCTTCCAAAATGCTTACCTTTTACCGGCAGGGATATAACTACAGCTGGGATATTTTGCAAAATGTAAGAGGAAGGCAGATCCAGTATATAAAGCTCATTCCCATAGATACCGAAGCGGAAGCCAAAGAAATACTTCTGGGTATCGATGCACAAACAAAGCATATATACAACCTGATACAGACGGGGCAGAACGGAACGAAGACCACCATAACGGTAAATTCGTTTAAAACCAATCAACCCCTGTCCGGAAACCTGTTCAAGTTCAACGCCAAAAAGTACGAAGACGACGGGTATTACATTATAGAGCAATAATTCAAAGACTAACACCGGTTCCGGAAGTCCATAAAACTTCAACACCGGACATGGAATTTCCGTACATTGAAGATCTTAGACCGATATATCTTATCCCGATTCCTGTTCAACTTCATCAGTTGTTTTACCATACTGATGATCATCTTTATTTTCCAGGCTATATGGCTCTTTATCGATGACCTTGCCGGGAAAGGGCTCGATCTGTGGGTTATCGGAAAGTTCCTGTTGTATTATTCACCCAGCCTGGTGCCTACGGTATTGCCGTTCACCGTTTTGCTGGCTTCCCTGATGACATTCGGCAGTTTTGCGGAAAATTATGAATTTGCCGCTATGAAATCTTCAGGGATATCCCTGTACCGGGCCATGCGGAGTCTTATCGTATTTATGATTGCCCTGGGCGCCTTTACCTTCTACTTTGCCAACAGTATCATCCCGAGAGCAGAGTTCAAAGCCTATAACCTCAAACAGAACATTGCCAAAGTAAAACCCGCTATGGCCATTTCCGAAGGTATGTTTAACGACATACAGGACATGAACATCAAAGTGGAAAAAAAACACGGAAAGGATGACAGGCTTCTCGACAATGTCATTTTACATCAGAAAAATTCCAAAGGAGAGAACAAAACAGTAATTAAAGCCAGGAAAGGAGAACTCATCAGCAATGAGAAATCCGATATATTGAAGCTCAAACTGATGGATGGGTATTATTATGAGGACCAGACACCCTCCAACCCGAAAAACCTGGACAATTATCCGCATGCCAAAGCAGAGTTCGAAGTATATACGATAAATGTAGACCTGTCCGATATGAACGAGATGAACCTGGAAGACGAGAGTTACAATACATACAAAATGTATAACGTAACCGAGCTCGCTTATCTTATCGATTCTATCGAACAGAACAACAGTACTACCGTACGAAACTTTAGCGACAATATATATAAGCGTACGGGAATTACTTCTATGAACCGTTCTTCCGGAGCCGATACGCAACAACAGGACAGCACGAAAAATAAAAAGAAAGTCGTAGTCGTTGAAGAAAAAGCTCCGGTTTCGAAAAATCCGGAGGATATCCTGAGTCTTTTTGAAGGAAGGAAAAGAGAACAGGTAGTGGAAACCGCCCTTAGCAATATAACCAACATTGTCAACACCATAGACAGCAGGAAGGCGGAATTGCAGCGAAAAGACATGGTACTTAACTATTATATCATGGCTATGCACAGTAAATACGCCCTGGCCTTTGCCTGTGTTATCCTTTTCTTTGTAGGAGCTCCGCTCGGGGCTATTATCCGCAAGGGAGGGCTCGGACTTCCCATGGTAGTAGGTATCGGATTATTCCTTTCTTATCACTTTCTGGGTATGTTTGCCAGGAATTACGCCAAAGATGCCAGCATACCTCCTATCCTGGGTTCATGGTTATCTACCATTGTTATGCTCCCCCTCGGCATATTTCTTACCCGAAGGGCAACGGCAGACAAAGGTCTGCTGAATTTAGACAGTATCATGGACCCGGTCCGAAACCTCATAGGCAGATTGCGGAAAAAGGAAAAATAAGAAATCATCTCCATGCCCTTAAGGCCTGAAAAGCCATACCCTTACCATGATATCAACCCATAAAAATTAGGTATCTTTGTACCTTTTAATCCAGTAAAGATGAACACCACAACAATGGAAGAACCCGAAATAAAACTGAATACTATCGCAGAGGCCATTGCAGATATACGCAACGGTAAGATCGTAATTGTAGTTGATGACGAAGACAGGGAAAATGAAGGGGATTTTGTCGCAGCTGCGGAAATGGTTTCCCCGGAAATGATCAATTTCATGGCCACTCATGGTCGTGGCCTTATATGCGCCCCGCTTACGGAAAAGCGGTGTAAGGAATTAGGGCTGACTGCCATGGTACACAACAATACGGACCCTATGGAAACCGCGTTTACCGTATCGGTAGACCTGAGGGGTAACGGGGTTACCACGGGAATATCTGCAGGAGACAGGGCCAAGACCGTAAAGGCTCTTATAGATCCGGACACCAAACCTTTTGAACTTGCAAGGCCCGGCCATATATTTCCCCTCATCGCAAAAGAAGGTGGGGTATTGCGCAGAACAGGCCATACGGAAGCTGCCATAGACCTGGCCCGCCTGGCCGGACTGGCACCCGCCGGTGTTATCGTGGAAGTGATGAACGAAGACGGTTCTATGGCCCGGTTACCACAACTGCTGGAGATCGCGAAAAAAATGGATCTGAAAATAGTATCTATCGAAGACCTTATTGCCTACAGAATGCAGCACGACAGCCTGATAGAAAAAAAGGAGGACTTCGATATTGAGACACGCTTCGGAAATTTCCGTTTAAGGGCTTATGTGCAAACGACAAACAAGCAGGTCCACATAGCACTTACCAAAGGTAGCTGGAAACTTGGCGATCCCGTACTTACCAGGATCAATTCCACACTGGTGAATAACGATATACTGGGGACGCTTACCAATAACCTGGACAAAAAACTGGACGGCATGTTCCGCGTCATCAATAAAGAAGGCCGTGGTGCCATTGTCTTTATCAATCAGCAGAACCAATCCCTCAACCTGCTTCAGCGACTGGGCCGTTTAAAGGAATTACAAAAAGAAGGCATTGTAAAAGCACCGAAGGTAGTGCTCGATCAGAAAGATTTCGGTATCGGTGCCCAGATACTTCACGACCTGGACATTTCGCAGATTCGCCTGGTATCCAATTCGGAACAGACCAAGCGGGTAGGTATCATCGGTTATGGACTGGAGATTGTCGAATATGTGAATTACTAGAAATATCTATAAACAAATAACTGTCATTCCGGATAAGATAAAACTTTTGTCCGGAATGACAGTTTTATTTTTAGCGCCTTTTATATTCCGTATAAAAACAGGTTCTACCCTATATTGTCTTTAATCACCCGTACCATTTTTTCAGCCCTTTCCTTCGTTTGTTCATCGGTCCAGCCGAGTTTGATGAGCACGGAAACAGTACGTCCGATTATCGCATCGGAAGCAGAAAAATCAATTTTGTCGTAATCCTGCATACCGTCAATGATTTCCCGTGGCATTTTTCCAAGAGATTTCAACTGTTTTAAATGCTCCCATTTTTTGATATAGTGCCAGTTGTTATCATACCAGTAAAAACAGCCATCTACGCCTGCTTCTCCCAGTGCTTTGTGTACTTTACGGGTTACAAGCTCATCCGGCAGGAAGAAACTTAAAAAAGAGTAGTTTTCCTCCGCTCCTTCCGGCACTTTACGAAATGTTATTTCTGGAATAGCCTCCAGGGCCTGTCGTAAAACCGTGTAATTCTTTTTCTGTATTTCCAGGAAATCATTCAGCCTGGATACCTGTGCCAGCCCCACTGCCGCGTGCAGTTCGGAGATACGATAATTGTACCCGAGAAAAGGATGTTGTTCCGCTCCGCGATCGTTACCGGCATGATCATGCCCGTGATCGGAATAATGATCGGCATGTTTTGCATAGTCGGGATTATTGGTAATCACAGCACCACCTTCCCCGCAGGTTATGGTCTTTACATAATCAAAAGAAAAGCACCCCATATCCCCGTAGCTTCCCAACGGTTTACCGTCGTATGTTCCTCCTATGGCCTGGCAGGCGTCTTCCAGCAAAAGTAAGTCGTGCTTATCGCATATGGCTTTTAGTTCACGCAACTGTGCCGGGGAGCCGCACATGTGTACGGGCATTACTACCCGGGTACGCGGGGTAATAGCCTTTTCCACTGCTGCCGGGTCCAGGGTAAGGGTTTCGTCTATATCCACCAGTACCGGAACAGCTCCCACGGCCATTAGGGATTCGAAGCTGGCCACAAAAGTAAAAACAGGCATAATCACCTCATCCCCCGCCCCTACACCGGCGCTGGCCAGGGCTACCGTTAAGGCTGCCGTTCCGCTGCTTACCAATTGGGTATGTTGCACCTGCATTCTATCACATAATGCCGCTTCCAGTTCTTTTGCTTTCCAGTGGCCTTTACGCATACCGTCAAAGCCGTATCGCATCAGGACACCATTGTCCAGTACATCGTTCAGATGTTTTCGTTCCGTATCTCCAAAGAGTTCAAATCCGGGCATAAATCGTATAATTTATAAAGTTATCTTGCTTTTTGTGTTTTATCAGGATGTATGGAAAAGTGGCTGAAATCAGGGCGTTTATTTTATTTCGATCACGCTTTCGCTTATTTCTTTACGCACCTTTTCCATCGTAGAAAAAATATCGTCTTCCGCACGATAGCCTACGGGCATAATAAGGACAGATCTCAGTCCTTCGTGGCCCAGTCCGAGTACTTTATCAAACTCTCCCGGCAGAAAGCCTTCCATCGGACAGGCGTCTATTTTCTCCATGGCACATACGGTGAGCAGGTTACCCATGGCGAGATAAGCCTGGTTTTTGGCCCAGGATTCGATTTCTTCACTGGTTTTTTTGTTAAAATCGGCTATGAGAAAATCCCGGTAAGGCTTTAATACCTCTTCCGAAGTATTGCGAACGGCCTTTACTTTATCGAAATAACTGCGGATGAACTCTTCGTCTATGACGGTTTCTATGCAGAATATCAACAAATGGGAAGCGTCGGTTACCTGTTTCTGGTCAAATGCATGGGGAAGCAGTTCCTCTCTCTTGTCCGGATCACCTACTATAACAAGTTTTACAGGTTGCAAACCAAAGGAAAGCGCTGTAAGATTAAAGGCCTCTTTCAGTATTTCCACCTGGTCGTTGCCTAATTTACGTGCAGCATCAAATTTTTTGGTGGCATAGCGCCATCGTAACTGGTCTATAGTGTTCATTTTATATCATTTTGGATAAAATTGAGGTCCAATAAGATTTCTTTATCCACATCCTTTGCCGGAAACCCCATTCGGATAAATACATAACAAATGTAAGAATAATGGGTAAAGAAATAGTATTTTTGAACTTCAAATTAACAATATCATACGAATGAACGATCGCATACAAGAACGTATTAACAATGCGGAAACCCATATATTCAAAGCTGTTTTCCCGAATACCACCAATCATTACGACACTCTTTTCGGAGGTACTGCCCTCCAACTGATGGACGAGGCTTCTTTTATATGTGCCACCCGGTTTAGCCGTAAAAAAGTAGTCACCGTATCTACAGATAAAATAGATTTTACCAAACCCATTCCACAAGGGACATTAGTAGAACTGATAGCTCACATTACCAAAGTAGGCCGGA
Organism: Sinomicrobium endophyticum; assembly: GCF_052983315.1. Classification (NCBI taxonomy): domain Bacteria; kingdom Pseudomonadati; phylum Bacteroidota; class Flavobacteriia; order Flavobacteriales; family Flavobacteriaceae; genus Sinomicrobium; species Sinomicrobium endophyticum. The sequence continues at coordinate 44,497 of NZ_JBRKIS010000059.1, read as the reverse complement.
CCAGTTGCGTTGTTCAGGTAGATATTTTCATGGAAAACATGTACGAAGATATACGTGAAAAAGCCGTTTCCGGTAAATTTACTTTTGTAGCAGTAGATGATGACAAAAATCCTACGCCGATCGTAGATGAATAAGACCGGAAAAATCACTCCTGTCCTTTTTATGTGCCGGCCGGACAATCCCTGCTATCCGGTTAACCATTTATTAATACCAATTAAGTGATTATTTCAAACAAAAGAAATAACTTACACGTCAATTATTAAATTTAACACGTATGAAAAATTTAGTTCTATTGACGATCCTGTTTTTTACCATGTCGTTTACCGGCCATGGTAATTCTACGACAGAAGAGATTTCAAATGATCCGGTAAATCCCGTGCAAACTCATGACATCCGTTTGGGCCTTGTCACAACATCCGGTACCCCTACACTATCCGGAAGTTATGACCTGGGAGGGTTTTATGCCATGAATATGGAAACCGGGGATTACTATTACTCCTATCCGAACAGGGTAAACGGTTTTTTTAAATTGCCCGCTTTTATTTACAACCTCCCCGAAGGTACTTACGAATTCGGTGCGTTTCAGGGACAGGGCGGATGGATGGCCGTTAGCCCGAAAACAGTGACTATCGGTTCGGGTATGGATGATGAGTCGGGTTACATTACCCTGTACCTCGATATCGCCTGGGAGGAATAACGAGAAAAATAAGCATGATTGCCCTCGATTTTCCTGAATAGCAATATAAACCAGAAGCCCGGTATTCTATTTTTGTACCGGGCTTTTTTTATTGGAAGCCTTTACTTGCATGTACTCTTCAAATGAAATTTCCCCTCCTTATCCGTTTCCATAGTATATCCGTTTTCCAGCATATATTTAAAGTCAGATCTGCCATGTAAGTGCCATAATAAATACCCGTACTCACACCTGCTTTTCAAGTTTCCGTTTTTGAATTCCCTTTCAATTACAGGGATTAATTTATCTGCCATGGTGAATGGTGTATGTAAAAGAATTACTATAGGGTTAAAATCTATATCGATTTCTCCCAATCCCTTCAGTCGGTCTGCTGACGGAAATCCGTATTCATCAATTATGGAGATCATCCTTTGCACTTGGACAGAATCGTTAGGGCTGATAATAGTTCTCCATATATCTTTTTTTAGCTTTTCCGACAAAGTGTCTGTATCAGACATAGTTATACTATCCGAATTTGACTTAAAAACACCATATTCCACATAATTCCTAAGGCTTTGATCTAATTTATACATCAATTTTAATTCTTTAATCAAATCATCTGCATTTTGCTTCAATAAAGAATCCTTTTCTGCCTGAGCGCTTAATATTATTGGTGACAGAATGGAAAATACAAAGTAAATAATGGGGTTCGGAATTGGCATAGTAGAAACTTAATTGAAGTAAATATACATAATTAAGCCATAAGGTTTAGGGTAAGAAAAAAAACAGAAGTTGCTTGATTTCCATTTTGCAATTATGTATCGGTTATCACAAGTCAACTACCTCGGGGCAATCCCGATAAGAATATAAAAAATAAAACCCTTACAAATATTACATCTGTAAGGGCTTTTCGCGGAGAAAGAGGGATTCGAACCCCCGGAGGTGTGACCCTCAACAGTTTTCAAGACTGCCGCATTCGACCACTCTGCCATTTCTCCTTAGCGGATGCAAATATAGAAAGCTTTTTTTGTTCTGGCAAAAGATTTTTTTTGGTTTTTTAGTTCCCGGGATATTACTTTGAACTGAGAATTATCGGATAAAATATACAGGAGACATTCACATCTCCCGGTACATCCGCCTTTTTCATAAAATTTACGATTGGGATTACAGGCGTCATCGTGTTCCGCAACGGACTTTATATCATAGTAGCCGGCTCAATTACCGGTGCGTTTTCCGGTCAAAATAGGGGTTTTCATTTTACAATGCATACCAATAAAATACCTCTTGTCCCGATAATTCTCGGGACAAGAGGTAGTCAAACCAGCAAACCTTAGCACATTTCAATACGGAGTCCTCCGATATCCCGATAATATCGGGATCAGGACAGGTGTTGAGGAATAAGACTCATTTAATGGAATTTAATACAGCTTTTTCAGGCTGGAAGCTTCAAAAGTCTGTATTTCCTCAAATTGACGTTCTTTAACCTTGAGTACCCAGTTGGGATCCTGCAATATAGAACGGCCTATGGCTACCAGGTCAAAATCTCCCCGTTCGTGCCTTCTCACCAGCTCTTCGATTCCGGTAGCAGATGCCCCTTCTCCATTCCACACTCCCATAAAATCACCGGAAAGCCCTACCGACCCCACGGTAATGGTAGGTTTCCCGGATACTTTTTTCAACCATCCGGCAAAATTAAGGTCCGAACCTTCGAATTCCGGTTCCCAGTACCTTCGTTGTGACCCGTGAAAGATATCTACCCCGGCTTCGGCCAAAGGAACTATCCAGCTTTCCAGTTCTTCGGGTGTATACGCCAGTTTCGCCGTATAATCCTGCTGCTTCCATTGCGAAATACGCAGGATAATCACCATATCGGGGCCTACAGACTTACGAACGGCTTTGACTACTTCCACGGCAAACCTGCTGCGTTCTTTTATGCTTTTCCCTCCGAAATCGTCTGTTCTGTGGTTCATTCCTTCCCAGAAGAACTGGTCTATAAGATAACCATGAGCCCCGTGAAGTTCCAAGGCATCGAAACCGAGATCTTTAGCATACCGGGCAGATTCGGCAAAAGCCCCGATCGTATTTTCTATATCTTCAACAGACATGGTGTCCGGGCTTTCCATGGGGGCATCCGGACGCCATTCTCCTGCAATGGTATCTCCAACATGCCATATCTGGGGCGCTATTTTACCACCTGCCGCGTGTACTCCTTCCACAACCTTTTTCCATCCTTCCAGGGCACGGTCCCCGTAAAAATCCGGAATATCCTTCAGGTTCTTCGAAGCAGGACGATTAATTACCGTTCCTTCCGTTAAAATCAGGCCAACTTCTCCCAACGCCCTCCTTTTATAGTAATCAGCCACATTTCCGGCAGGTATGCCATCTATGGCAAAAGCCCTGGTCATCGGGGCCATAACAAACCTGTTGTCTAAAGATAATCCTTTGTAAACAAAAGGCTTAAAAAGTGTTTCTACATTCATTGCTGTTTTCTTTTTTTTAATTCCAACTAAAATACCGTACAAAATTAAGACTAATAGTTTATTTTTGTAACCTATATCGGTTTATAGTGGTAACCATAAAGTAACCAGTTATGAAATGCCCATAACCAAATTTTTCAGACACCTCCCGATAACCATCGGGATGACTTTTGAAAACAAATAAATATTAGAGTATATGAAAAAAGAAATATTTAAATATAGCGATTGCCCGATGCACCGCTCTATGGCCATCCTGGGTTCTAAATGGAAACCCATCATTATTTACGCGCTCAGAGACCGGAAAGCACGTTTCGGCCAGTTGCACGCCGCTATAGGTACTATTTCCAAAAAAGTACTTACCGATATGCTGAAAGAACTGGAAGAAGACCACATACTACTGCGACAGGAATTTAAGGAATTACCGCCACGGGTAGAATACAGGCTTACCGAAAAGGGAAAAGCACTGATTCCCATAATGATAGAACTTATAAAATGGGACAACAGCCATTACGAATACGATAAATCCGGATACGTTGTAAAAGCAGTGGCCGGATAAGAAATCCGTCCATGTCCCGCACCATACCTTTCCTTCTCCGGCCCTGTTCCTGAATACCGGGCTCTGAACATGCAAAAAATACCTGAAATACGGGATATAAGAAAAACGATTTGTACCGTATCTTCGTACACATATTTCAGGTAAACAGGCAGGCACTTTCCGTTACAGGAAAGTTTAAAAAAAACAGAAATGATACAAGTATATATCACAGACGATCATCCCATTGTTCAGGAAGGCCTTAAAAACCTTCTGGCTACCAGGGATGAGATTTCCCTTAAAGGAGTTTTCCAGAATGGCAAAGACACTGTGGATGCCCTTGCAAAGGCAGAACCGGACGTACTGTTACTGGACATCAACCTTCCGGATATCAGCGGTATTGAGCTGAGCAAACAAATACGTGATGCTTACCCGGAGCTGAAAATTATCGTGCTTAGCGTACATAATGAAAAAGCGGTAATAAGCAGTGTGCTGCAAAACGGGGTCAACGGATATGTCCTTAAAAATTCCATAGGCGATGAAATTATCCAGGCCATCCATAAAGTTATAGACGGTGAACTGTATATGTGCAGGCAAACGAAGGAAATTTATGAAAACCAGGACAACAACGGCCCGGATTTTATCCCCAAAATAACCCGTAGGGAAAAGGAGATCCTGCAACTGGTAACCGAAGGGCTCACCTCCTCACAGATTGCGGAAAAACTGTTTATCAGCCCGTATACGGTAGAAACTCATCGTAAAAACCTGATGGAGAAATTTGACGTCAGCAACATGACAGCCATTATCAAATACGCTACCGAATTCAAATTGCTCTGATCGGCAGATCCGGAACTCCCATGTTCCACAACAAACAGGCCTTCATGTAACATCATCATGTAAGCTACATGAAATACCTTCATCCCGACGGGATAAAACCAAATCAAGGGGCGGGTAGATTACCTTCACCCGGTATGATATGAAGACCCCAACCACTCCGGCTTAAAGTTCACCGGTTTGGAGTTGACTAAAAATCCGTTTTGTCACCGCTACCGTTTCATTTCTTCGGCCTTTTTTAGTCGTACGACAATGGTATCCCTGTTATCCTGCCCCGATTTCCACAATATTTTTTCCGGCTTATAGCCTTCCTTTTCGATGTGAAACTTAAGGCGTGGACGACAGGTAAGCCCGTTACTGATACGATGCCCCCAGAAATAACCGGTACTATCGGTAACCGAAGCATATTGCGGATCGTTTTCATAGTACGTTACATTCCGCACGGGCCTTCCCGTTTCGGCATCGACTACCATACACTGTAAACTCTGCATGCAATCGCAGGAAAAAAGACATAATGCCGTAATCGATCCGAAACAAAAGTTTCTCCACATTTTCATTCGCTTTTACAATAAGCCGGCCCTCCGGCAGATCACAATATACTAAAATTCAGAGCTCGCCCGGATAGATTACCGCGGAATAATACTCCCTTATTTTTTGTTTTCTTTCTTTATCTTTAATATACCCGTTCAGGGCCAGGGGCACATGCACCAGTAACAATAACATCCCGGAAATCACCAGGAAAGGAGCAGCCATATATTCCCAGGCCAGTGCAAACGAATCGGCCGAAGCTCCCTGTATCCACCATTTGCTTTTCTGCATACTCACAGATATCCCGGAGCTGAAAACCAGGGCCAGGACTACGGTAGCCACTCCCACTATGGCTGCGGCCACATGACGAAACCACTGTCCGGACGGAAACTTCTTCTCTTCTTCATCTAAGGACAGATGCGGACCAAAACGCATCAGCCAGCCTTCCTTTGTCACTTCGGCATTTACCGGGTTTTCGCTATAAGCCAGCATAAAAGGCAACCAGTCCCGGTTAAACTTCAGTTCCAGGCTTCCCATACGGGCTACCATACCTTCTATTTGAGAGGAGGCATTGCTCAAGTGGGCCAGGAATGTAGGAACACCATGTAAAACCCGCACCGGGGCAGGAGAAGGCCACTTAGGGACCCGCCAAAGTCTCCAGAGACAAAACAAAAAAAGGGATACACCCGAAATAACTCCCCAATGAGCGTATTGTCCCAATACAGCACTAAGTCCAAGCAGAAAAAAAGCAACCGAAAGCAATAGGGCTCCGCCCACCCCCGCTGCTGCTTTTTCCGCAGCCTCTATTTCCATGGGCGTTTGGTTACGATTGGAAATAAGCCTTACTTCCGTGCCTTCTTCATTCCCTCCCGGCAGTTTTCCGGTCTCCCCCTTCTCCATCTGTTCTTTGGTGTGCATACTGTGCGACAGGGAATATCTGCCATTCAAGGAAAGTACCAACGGATTCTTCTCCGTTTTAACCACCTCCGCCGTATTAATTTCCTGTACGTAATTAAGCCCTTCATCCTCCAGGGTCACTTCGAGTCCGCCTATCATATTATGCCATTCCGTATTATACCGCGTGGTAATTCCGTGGCGATCGAACAACCCTTTCATGATATACACATCATCCCCGGTACGTTTATAAAACTTTTTTCTCTGTCCTTTCTGTTGTTGCAGGCGATCGAGAAGTTTACATTCCTCCGGGATTAGTTTCCGGTGAAATACCATTTCCTTTTCCGCTTCACGCGATGAAGAACGGTCTTTTGAACGCCGGGAAAAATAAGTAATGGCGTTGACCAGGGAATAGATCAGAATCCCGAATACCAACACATAATATAAAACACCCATAACTTTTATTCCTTAACTTATACTACAAACTTCAAAGTTTCCATGAATTTCTGCAATCCCAGAAAACAGGGATTTTCCGAAGGTTAAATACTCCATTGTAACGAGACTTATTTTTATATATTTACAAGCAGGTGCTGGCACATTTCCGAAAAATCCTGGTTTTCTGGGATTCCATGCCGTGGGGAGACACTGTATTTTTGTATCATATGCCGGAAAAAATAATCATATGGAGTTTTGAAACATGGTATCATACGGTTATCAGCATGTTCCTGTTCTTTAATCTCCTCTACTGGGGCAGCGCTTTGGGAGGACAGTTACTCCTGAAGTTTTTCCACCGGAAAGCTGTAATAAGTACGGTAGACAACGACAACATACGCCCGGGACAGGTAAAACGGGAAATATCAAAATCAATGACTTCTATTGTAGTCTTCAGCCTGCAGGGCATTATTTTTCAGCAGGGGATACAGCACGGCTGGCTGCATCTTTCCTATGCATTCAACTGGATGTGCCTTATAGAAATCCCTGTTCTTTTTCTCTGGAATGAGGTTCATTTTTACCTGTGCCATGCCCTGATGCACCGAAAATGGTTTATGCGCCACGTTCACGCCGAACATCACCGTTCCAAAGAACCTACGGTATTTTCTACCTATAGTTTTCACTGGTTCGAAGCCTTTTTGCTGGGCACGGTTATTATTCCCCCACTTATGGTATATCCGTTCCAGGTGGTATCCGCCCTTTCCCTGCCCGTAATGAGCATACTCATCAATATGCTGGGGCACAGTAATTACGAGTTATACCGGGGCGCCAATAACAATCACCTGCTTAAATTCTCCTATCGTCATAGTATGCATCACAAAACGGGCAGGGGAAATTTCGGATTTATGCTACCCTGGTTCGACCGGTTGTTTCACACCACTTATAAACCAAAAGAAAAATGAACAAAGTATATATTACTTCCGCCGGGGCTTTTTTGCCTAATACCGCGGTAACGAACGAGGAAATGGAAGATTTCCTCGGCACTATAAACGGAACCCCTTCGCGTAAAAAAGCGGTTTTCCTGCGTAAAAACGGTATCAAAACTCGTTTTTACGCTATAGATAAATCACAGAAAACCACACATAAAGCCTATGAAATGGCAGCGCTGGCCATTGAAAACTGCCTTTCCGGTGCGGGGATCCCGAAATCGGATATCGATTTTCTTAGCGCCGGCACTACACAAAGCGACCTCCCCGTCCCGGGATTTGCCAGTATGGTTCACGGGGAAAGCGGACTGGACCGTTGTGGCATTTCTTCTCACCAGAGCGTATGCGCCTCCGGGCTTATGGCCATTAAAAATGCCTATATGCACGTACAGTCCGGCGAAATGAAAAATGCCGTATGCTGTGCCGCGGAGCTGTCGAGCAGGATGTTCAAGTCCAAACGGTTCAAATACCAGTCTTCCATACTTCAACAGGAAGAAATTCCCCTGGAGACCGAGTTCCTGCGATGGATGCTGAGCGATGGCGCAGGGGCTTTATTGCTGCAGGACAAACCCGCGGCAAACGGATTGTCGCTGGAAGTGAATTGGGTGGATTTACAGTCGCACGCCAATGCCTATGATGTTTGTATGTATACAGGTACGCAGAAAAACAAGGATGGTTCCGTATCCGCAACCTGGCTCGACTACGATTCCGTATCCGATGCCGACCGCGACGGTATGATAAACCTGCGCCAGGATATGGGACTGGTGGAAAATATCGTAAAACTCGGGGTAAACCGCTTTTTTGAACTCATCGACCTCCAAAAGATAGACCCGAAAAACATCGACTGGTTGCTGTGTCATTATTCGTCCCATCACTTTAAACCCCAGATCGTGGACCTACTACACAAAGGAGGCCTCGATATCTCCGATGAAAAATGGTATACCACCCTGTATGACAAAGGTAATATGGGGTCGGCTTCTATTTTCGTAACCATAAAAGAACTGATGGACAGTGGCAGATTACAGGAAGGACAAAACATTCTGTGTATGGTACCGGAAAGCGGCCGTTTTATAACAGGTTTTATGTCACTGAAAGTGGTATCCGGGAAAAAACAAATGCCTTCGGATGAACTGAACAGGGAAATACTGGCCCCGGAGATCCATACGGACGGAAAGCCGGTGCAGGAATGGCTGGTGCGGCAACTTACCAATACCTGGTTTGATTTCGAACGTTCTTTACAGGATGTGCCAATGGTGCAAAAGATCTACAACGGAACGCTTACCCTGGACGAATACAAGCGTTTGCTGGTAAACCTTCGGCAACAGGTCATCGATGGTTCGCAATGGATCGCCCGGGCGGCATCTAACGTAAGTATGGAACATTTTCCCGTACGCTCGTCCTTTATCCGCCATTCTTCGGACGAACACCGGGATTATCAGCTCCTGGAAAAAAATTATCTCCGGTGTGGCGGTAAGGAAGAAGATATCCTCACCGGGAATAAAAATATCGGTAGCGAAGCCCTGAGTGCCTTTATGTTTCACCGGGCCAGCCAGCCCGATCCTTTCGATCTGCTGGGCGGCATGTTCATCATAGAAGGGCTCGGAAACCGGGTGGCCGGTAAATGGGGACGCGCCATAAAACAACAACTGGGACTAAATGACGACCAGGTATCGTTTCTGATCTATCACGAGAGCAGTGACAGTAACGAAAATCACTTTGAGCGTTTTGAAAAGGCCATCCAAAGTGACCTGTTAACGAAGGAAGTTGCCGAAAAGATCGTCAAAACGGCCAAAGTAGTGGCCAGACTATACAAAATGCAACTGGAAGAAATAGACAATTTTTAAAATACAACTCCCGGTTTCCGTAAAGCTCAGAAATGACAGGATTACTCATATACTGTACCATATATTACCTCGCTGCCGGGGTGGCTATTGTTATCGGGTACCATCGTCATTTATCCCACCGCGCTTTAAAACTTAAAAAGTGGTTTGCCTACCTCATCGTTACCGCCGGGTTGCCGGCCGGAACTCCCGTACAATGGGTAGGCAATCACAGGTATCACCATGCACATACGGATGTGGAAAACGACCCGCATTCCCCGGTTATACAAGGCTTTTGGTATGCTCATAATGGCTGGTATATCCAATCCGCGAACCGGCTGCTTTGCTTTTTTTATGCCATTGCAGGCCCTATCAGGTTCCTGGTAGATGCCTGGAACCGTCCCAGGACCAACCAGCAATACAATGACCTGGCACAGGATGTGGCGGGTGATCCTTATTACAGCTTTATCAGCAAACCGTGGCCTTACTTTATTGCTCTCTGGATGCATGCTGTCATCGCCTTCGGACTGGCCTTTTATTTCTGGGGATTAACCGGTTTTTTCGCTTTGTGGATTACACTTATTATCATTTTCAATTTCGGAGATGCCATAGACAGTGTAGCCCATTTGTACGGCGAACAGCCTTACAGAAAAAAGGATCACGCCCGTAACAATCTTATAATGGCTATATTTACTCTCGGGGATGGCTGGCATGCCGATCACCATCAGTTTCCCGGCAGTGCGAAGGTAGGGTTCAAAAAAGGGAGGGTCGATATATCCTGGCACTTTATTCGGTTGCTGAGATTTTTAAAGATCGCTTATGACATACGGGTAGCTTCTTCGGAAACCGTAAAAAAACAATTGAGATGAAAAATTATTCCGAATATTTCGAATCCCTGGAAAACAATCCGAAGGACCCCAGCCACTGGCATGCCCTGTACCTGGATCAAAGTATACCGTTTAGCCGGGATGCCAAAGCGGCTTTTTTATACGATGCGAGCAGCAAGACCCGCCAATTCCTGAACCCGGTAGTACGGGTGCTGGCCCGCCTTTCCATTCACATCATGCAGGTCCTGAAAATATTTATTCCCAATCTGGTCAATGCTCCCAAGGCATTACACTGGAGCTTGTATATGGGAATGAAATACTTTATTACCCCGGAAGCAAATTTCCTTATTCTCCGCCATTTTTACCTGGGATCGGAAGTGCTCCGCTTTATAAAGGACAATGTGGACGGAGCCGAAGAAATTCCCATGAACCCGCTGAAACCCGTTTCGGTGAGTGAAGTGAAGGACAATCTTTTCCTGGAACACGATCTCAACCTCTACAATTTTATCATCAATCTGAACAAGGCCCTGGAACAAAGCGGTAAAATGGTAATGAAAAAAGAAAATCCCGATTTCAGCGCCATTTCCACGGAGCCTATACCCTTTGAAGAGTTCCGTAACGGGTGGACTAATTTTCTCGACCTGGGTACGGCTATCGAGATTTTTACTCCCGTCTACCAGTTTTTCCTTACGGACAACGATTTCTGGCGTGCCACCAATTCCCTGCAACTGGATGAAGTCATAGGATTATATGCCGCTACCATTATGGATTGCCCCGAGAAACTGGTAGCTTTGAACAATAAGCATCCCATGATACCATTACCTACTGCCGGGGCTGCTTTCCGGTTGTTGTTACACGGTTTTTCCACCGAGGTGTTACATGCCTTGCTCGTGGAAGCCAAATTAAAACAACAGGAACAGGCACTAAATCCGCATTCCTGATATGCTTACCTACCTGGAACAATCTTCTGCCGCTCATGTATGGTGGATACTGTTGCTTATTAACATGGCCATATATATCGGTACACTGGCTACGGGATGGTTGTTATTGCGGTTTTTCGGGAAAAGACAGGCATTGCATATTACCCGGAATTCCTTAAAAAAAACAGGTATATCGTTCCTTACCGTGGGGATCAACACGGTCATAACCTATGTAGGTTACCTGTTATGGCAAAACGGATGGATTACCATTGCTTCCGGAAACGCGACTTCCATTATTTTGGACTTCCCGGTACTTTTTCTGGGGATGGACCTTCTGATGTATATTTTTCACCTGTTTATCCATCGTACTTTCCTGTACCGGGCCATACACGGGTTGCATCACGCATCGGAAAACCCGGTACCGCTCGACCTTTTTGTACTGCATCCGCTGGAAACTATCGGTTTCGGGTTTATGTGGCTGTCTTTGCTTATGCTGTACCCGGCAAGTTTTTATGCTATAATCCTGTATCTTACGGCAAATGTTATTTTCGGGCTGGTGGGGCATCTGGGAATAGAACCGCTGCCGGGAAGAATCCGTAATTGGCCATTAGTAAAGTATATCGGTACTTCTTCATTCCATCACGATCATCACCTGGACATCCGTTATAATTTCGGATTTTACACCAATATCTGGGACCGCCTGTTCGGCACCTGGAAGAAAGAATCAGATCCGGAATAAACAGGAATGTATTATTTTTCCACACTCCCATCCGTATGCATAAAACATTCGACGGTTATCGTTGCCCCCGAACCTTTTTCGGAGAGGATATCCATAGAACCGTGAAGAAACTCCACCCGCGCACGGATATTGGTCCACCCGGCACTCTGTTTACCGGTACCGGCTATCTTGTCCTTATCAAAACCAACGCCATCATCTTCCACCGTCAGGAATATCTTGTCCTCGACCTGTTGTAATTGTACATAGATAAGAGAGGCCTCCGCATGTTTTATAGCATTGTTTACCAGCTCCTGCATAATGCGGTATAATACCATTTGACGGGAATGGTCCATTTCGTTGGTATAATTAAACACCCTGCATTCTATTCGAACTCCGGAAGTCCGGAACCTTTGGCAGTACTCCTTCACCGCTTCTCCCAATCCGTACCGGATCAGTATTTCCGGCATCATGCTGTGGGCTATGCGGCGTAGTTCGTTCACGGCATCGTCCAGGTGTTCCATCGTTTTATCCATAAGCCCCAGTCCTTCGGGGTTGGATAGTATGGTTTTTACGGCCGACATTTCTATTTTTATCCCGGAAAGCAATCCGCCAAGCCCGTCGTGCAGGTCCCGTGCCAGGCGGCTCCGCTCCTGCTCCTGTCCTTCGAGCATTGCCGACAGGAGGGAGATGCGGTTTTTCTGTTCTATTTTATTCACTTCCAGCTGGTGCAACTGTTGCTGCTGCTTCATTGCCCTGGTCCTTTGTTTATTGGCATAGATCAGGATTATAACGGCGATAAGCCCCACAAGGGCAAGCCCTATATACAGGCGGTTAAGCTTTTTGCTATAGATTATTTTTTCCTGTAAGACGGCCAGTTCCCTTTCCTTCCTGCTCGCTTCATATTGTGCTTCCAGCTTTTGGCCAAGCGCCATTTTTTCCATATCAAAGCGGTTGGTATACTCGCGGATATACTGCTTGTAGTATCGTAACGCTTCCCCGATGTCTCCCTGTTTTTCCCGTATTACCGAAAAATACCAGGGTATACTGGGAAGTACTCTTTGGTTCACCACAGGTTCTTCATGTGTCGCAAGAGCCGCGTTACCGATCAGAAATTCCGCCCTGGTATAATCTTCTTCCATAATAGCGTATTCCGTCAGCATAATATAACTCTGTGCCAGAACGGAATATTCCTTTGTTTTTTGTGCTTCCTTCACGGCAAGATCCAGGTAATAACGAACCTTCTCTTCATAAGAGGACGACATATACCGGGAATACAGTTCTGCTATGTTATATGCCGCTATGGGCAACCGGGTAAGATGGACCACACGGTCCCTGTTTTTTTCCAGAAAGGAAACGGAATGCTTGTAATAATAAATAGCCGAGTCCCGAAATACCTGCCGGGTCGTATCTTTTTTAAATCTGTCGGCAAAACTGTTGCCTACGGACAGGTCTGCATAGGTCAGCATATCGGGGTCTTTGGTTTTCAACGCCTCTTTATGGCACAAAACAGCATATTTCTGTTGATTTTGTATATCGCTCCACTGTCCGTACGCATCGGACATTTCGCCGTATATCGCACTTTTTAATTCGTGTGCTTCCTCTCTCTCCACCAGGTGTAATCCCCCCAGGAGATCCTCTATGGCTTCCCTGGGTTTATTTTGCCGGAGCCGGAGCCATCCCCTGGTGTACTTTACATATCCCCTTGTTTCCTTATCACCTGTCTTATTGCTGTAATACACCGCACTGTCCAGACTTCCGTTTGCCTGCAGGAACTGGTTGTCTTCTACATACCACCTGGCCAAAACAGCATATAACCTCGCTGTATACTTTCTGTCTTCCAGTTTTCCGGAAAGCTTAATGGCTTTATACAGTGTCGCAAAACCTTCTTCATGTCCCCTGCGATAGAATTTTATTTCCGCAAGCTTTTTCATCGCATCTACCCTTTCCGGAACAGAAAGATCTTTTCGAGACAGTACCAGTTTCAGGGAATCTTCCACAATATGCGCTTGTACCGGACTTACCGTCGCCAGACAGCTTCCGGCAATGAGTAGCAGCAAAAAAAAGTTTTTCCCGTGTGATCGGAAACCGGTATATACAGAAGTAAAAAGCATGCTATTTTATTAAAACTTTACAGACGGGCACAGTACAAAAATAGCTATATCAAACGATAGCCCGCAATACCGAAAAACTGGGATTTTATGACAAACAGGAAAACTCTCCGGAATACGGATCAGGGAGCGGAAAGGATTTCTTCCGGAATGGCAAAAGTTTCGAAGTCTACAGGAATACCAACGGTAAACGCATTGGTTCTCAGCCTTAAAACATAGCCTTCTTTCTTTTGCTCTTTTTGCAACACCATACTACCCGGAACTGCAAACATGTGTCCCGAGGGCATTTCACTGAATCCCCATTCCCTGCCTCCGGTCCACAGGGTTTCGGTTTTCCCTTCCGGGTGTAACCATTGCACCACGGGTTGTCCCATAAATTCCCTTCGGGTGGAACTAAAGCCAGAAATATCCTGTTCTTCCCCGTTTTCGATAAGCGCCTGAAAAGGCAGGCCAAAAGCTTCCGGAATACCCTGTTCTTCCTGGACAAGGGTATTTTCTTTCAGATCGTAAATAATAGTGCGCCCCGGGATCTTAACAGTCAGCTCTCCCTCGTGTACCAGAACAAAACGGCACTCTCCCGGATTTACATGATGTCCTGTCATACGAAAACCCCAGGACTCCTGTCGTATCACCATTTTTTCGGAAGTAATGGCAAGCTGGTGCCTTCTCTTCCCTAATTTTTCCATATCTTCTTTAGATAGCCCCCGAATTTCTTTATCCAAAGATCTGCATATTTCTACGGCATTGATATATTGTTCTTTTATCATATTCTCTCCCTCTTCATTCAGGGTTTCCAGAACCTGGTCCACATAGATATCCGGGACTTCTTTCTCCGGTTGACAGGCAAAAAATAACAACAACACCAGCGGCCAGCCCCGATGCAGCGAAAAAAGAGAACGCATAACAACTGTCCGTTGTATGACACTACTAAAAAAAAGGCTTTTGTTATTGCTCGTAAACACGGACCAAAATTATTTGTTTTTCAGGGAATATACAACCGGAATATAGCGGTAACCAGGGCAAACGCACTAAAAAAACTATAATTGCAACGTTTAATGGTTCCAGGTTTAAAATTCCAGGTTACAGGTTACATATTTATAGCTCCCTGAGCCCTTCGATAAACTCAGTAAAGGGGCAAGTTAGAGGTGAAATATAAATACCGTGATCGGAAAGCCGACAACTGGCAACAAAACCAAACTGAAACCTGGAACTTGGAACCTGTAACAAAGAAATAATACCTCCAACGCCATCCCGATATATCCGGACTCCTCAACTTCTGCAAAGCCTTTATATTTCTTCGTCGTTAGTTATTTATTTTTAACATAATTTTAACATTAAAAATAAAACCTCCCCCCGAATAACTGCGTAAGTCTCGGCGTAACTAAAATACGGAATTATGAAAAAAATACCTGTTAAAGTAAATCTTCGGGAATCCGTAAACGGGAAGTCAAACTCCCGAAGACAATTCCTGAAAATCGGAAGTCTGGCTGTTGTGGGTACCGGTCTGTTATTGTCCTGTAACAATGACGACGACAATGGTATGACAGATCCGGATGATGTTTTTGACCTTGGAAGCGGAGATCTCGGAATACTGAATTATGCCTATGCCCTGGAACAACTGGAAGCTGCTTTTTACACCAGTGTTCTGGACGGTTCTTACTGGATGAGTGCAAGTGCCGAAGAAAAGCTGATCCTCGAAGACCTTTATAAGCACGAGGTGATTCATCGCGAATTCTTCAAAGCCGCTATTACTGCCGCCGTGAACGGGGATAGCAGCAAAGTCTTACCTGAACTGGAATTCGATTTTTCCTCTGTCAACTTCGGTGACAGAAACTCTGTTCTTGCTACGGCAAGAGTACTGGAAGATACCGGGGTAGCAGCTTATAATGGAGCCGGGGCATACATTCAAACACCGGACTACCTTGTTATAGCCGGGAAAATTGTTTCTGTCGAAGCCAGGCACGCAGCCGCAATAAGATCTATCTATATCGATGATCCTACAGCATTTGCAGGGGACGACATTATTGATTCCAACGGATTGGATCTGGCAAAACCGCCTTCCGAAATTCTGGATGCTGTAGGCCAAACAGGTTTTATCAAAACCGAATTCACTGCCAACCAGCTACCCGAAGAATAGTTTGCCCGATCATTAATTTAAAACAGAAAAATTATGGAAATCATAAAATTTTTAGAAGCCTTCAGTTCCGATAACCTTCTGGCTAAAACTTCTTCCAGGAGAGCTGTTTTCGGTACTTTCGGTGAACTTGGTAAAAAAGCCGCCCTGGCAGCTATTCCTTTCGGATTGGCCGTAGCACCTACCAGGAGTTTTGCTTTTCAGGATCAGAATGCAGCCATAGGGGCGCTTCAACTTGCCCTTACCCTCGAATATCTCGAAGCCGAATTTTATATCAAGGCTTTGGAATCAGGAGTACTTCCTTCCGGAAGCAATGCAGAAGCCATTTATGAGCAAATTTCGAAACACGAATCGGCTCATGTCGATTTTCTGATGGCCGGGCTCGGTGATGATGCCGTAGACTCTCCTGTTTTTGACTTTACGGCAGGGGGAATGTTTGACCCTTTTAACGAAAACGGCACGGGACAGGAAGTAGCCTATGCGCAACTCCTCGCTCTTGCCCAGGCATTTGAAGACACCGGTGTCCGGGCCTATAAAGGGCAGGCCGGAAACCTGATGGGCACCCCTTTCCTCACCCCCGCACTGCAGATTCACTCCGTAGAAGCACGTCACGCATCCGAAATAAGAAGGCTTCGGGCACATGTAATGGATATGGACCTGGATCAGAATGCACTGGGATGGATTACATTAAATGAAAGAGGTCCCGGAATGCCCGAGGCTACACAAGCCGTGTATGACGGAGAAGAAAACGTGACCCAGGGAGGTGTAAACCTCGTTAACGCAACAGATTTTGACAATATAGCAGTATCCCAGTCTTATGATGAACCGATGGACGGCGATACCGCTTCGGCAATAGCAGGGTTATTCATAGTTTCGTGAAATTCACGGTAGTTTCTAAGTTAGTTGTAAGCGAAGGAAATGGCCTGAAGTTCAACTTCAGGCTATTTTCTTTTTCGCTTTTTAATGTTTTTTTACTTGGCACTTTGTCATTTAACACTTAAATTTAAACTGTAATGCCTCATCTATGCAACAAGATCTTTTGATTTCCCGACTCCGGGACGGTAACGAACAAGCCTTTGAACGTATCTACGAGCTTTACTCCAAGAGCCTTTACGGAATTATTTACAGTATCATTCGTGACGAAGCGGTCTCCGAAGAAATCCTCCAGGATGTCTTTTTGAAAATCTGGCACGAAGCTCACTCCTATGATCCGGAGAAGGGGCGCTTTTTTACCTGGATACTGAACATTGCGAGAAACGCATCGATTGACCGGCTGCGATCCAAAGAATTTAAAAACAGCCGGAGGAATGTCCAGGAAGAGTATTTTTCGGATGTATTGGAATCCGGAAATTCGGCTACCGGTAAAATAGACGCCATCGGGCTGCAAAAATATATAGACATTCTCGGGCCTATGTGTAAAAAGTTGATAGACCTGTTATTCTTTAAAGGCTTTACCCAAAAAGAGAGCGCCCAAAAGTTACAAATTCCACTGGGAACCGTAAAGACGAGGAACAGGATGTGTATTAATAAACTACGTGCTAACGTCATCAGATAATGAACACAGAAGAATTTATAGCCTCCGGTATTCTCGAATTGTATGTGTACGGTGCCCTGCCTGAAGCGGAAAACAGGGAAATCACCCGTCATTTGAAACAATATCCGGAAATCCGGACCGAGGTAGAGGAAATTGAACAGGCGTTAATGGAGTTGTCAGGAGCCGTTGCTCCTAAGAACCCGGAACTCCTGTTGCAATCTATAAAAGAAAAATTATCTGCGCGAGCCGTGACAGGACCACTCGTACGGAAACGCAGCAACTGGTTTACCTATACCGGTTGGGCAGCAAGTGTTATTCTGCTTGCCGGACTGTTTTTCCTCTTTAATCAGAACCGAAACCTGGAAGAATCGCTGGAGGAAACCCGCAACAGGAATATACAGTTGGAGATCCGGATTGCAGATGCCAGGGAGAATGTGGAGAAAACCAGGGAACTCCTGGAAATCCTACGGGACAGGAACATTCTGAAAGTTCCGTTGGAAGGACAACAGGCTGCTCCGGAAGCTTATGCTGCCATTTACTGGGATAAGGAAAAAAACGTGACTTATATAGATGCTCAGGGACTTCCCGATCCGCCGGAAGGCATGGTATACCAAATATGGTCACTGAAAATGGACCCGCTAACGCCGACCAGTATGGGATTGCTTGACGGTTTTGAAACGGACGAAAATAAAATATTCGAATTGAGCAATGCCAACGTATCCGAAGGTTTCGGTATTACCCTGGAGCCCGAAGGAGGAAGTGAAGCACCGACGCTGGAAAGGTTATATACCCTGGGAGTGGTTTCTTCCTGAAAATAAACCCGTTTGCTCTCCAATAATAAAAACAGCCTGAAAAGTAATGCTGCTTTTCAGGCTGTTTTTCCATTTCTATCCGTTATTTATTCTCCATGGAAAACAGAAACGGAAGGGAAATAATAACCTTCGTATGCTTTCCCTTCTTTTTTGTTACCGGTTTGCCCGTCATAAAGGAAGAGCACATTTTTACTGAAACTATCCCCGAAACCTTTATTTACGGTATTGACCACCAACGTGCCGGTATGCGGGTCATAGCCTATCCCGGAGCCGTACATTACTTTCTCCCCGGGCAGGGTTATAAAAGGAGACAACAACGACCTGGCATCCCCGGTATAACGATAAATTTCATTCCCCCCGCTGAACGACGCATTCTTTGCAATGTATACATCGGTATCGCCGGCCGTTATAGATCCGGGATGCCAGGCTCCCCAGGTGCCGTATGCCTGAAAGCCCAGATCTACTTCTACGGTTTCCAGTGTCCCGGGATCTACACCTATAAGACTGTTTCCGCCAGCCATCCATACCATACCATCCGCAGTTCGGGCAAAGCCTATCTGCATTCCCGGAATAGTCTTTTCTATTTCCAGACTGGTCGCATTAAGCACCAGGCCCCCTTCACTTTGCGAAAGGACAAAAACACGATTTCCCGCTTTCATAAGATCTCCGGTCTGTCCGCTGATACCTTCTACTTTACTGCCTACCTCAACCGGGTCCAGATTTAACCTGTAAAGTCCGTCCCGGGCGCTGACCAGTCCGTGGCTGTCATCCAGTCCTTCAAATGCACGCCAGTCGCTACCGCCCTGGGCAGATACTCTTCCTTTTTCTTTCAGGGAATAGGCATCTGCAACCACGAGGGGACCACCGGCTTTGGAAACGAGAAAAAGCTGTTCGTTATGTATGGTTCCGTATTGCAAAGTGGATAACACCGGAAGCAGGTCTTTGTCCGGATTGGTCTTTACAAATACACTGTCTTCCACTGCCCCGGTATCGTAACGATAAAAACTCACCGTACCTGTTCCATGCCCGAACCAACCTTCGTTTACAATATAAAATCCGTTTTCATAAGCTCCCCGGGCATGAATCTTATACACGATACCGGCTTCTCCTTCATCATTTGCCACGGTAAAGGATATTTCGTAATCACCCCGGTCTAAAGGTTCAAAACTGAAAATGGAATCCGTACTGACCTCTTCATCAGCTATCGTCCAGCTATAAGTAACCTCACTGGTGGATTCCCATTGGGGTTGCAGCATAATTAGCTGTCCCAAAGTTAAAGTATCCTGTAATTTTTCCTCAAGGAAAATAATGGAGTCCCATGGTATTTCTACTTCTTTCCCGGGATCTTCAGAAGATGGCGGAGTATTTGAAAAATCATCATCACTATTACAGCCGATAAAACCTGCAAAAGCCAGTAGACATAGTAATTGAATTACGTATTTTCTTTTTTTCATTTTTAATATCAGATACATTGGTTAATTTGTAATACCCAAATCAGCCACACCGGCTACTTCCGTAGACAATTCTCCCAGCCATCCCATATTGGCCTGGATGCCGGTCTGTATTTTTATAAAATCTATGCCTTCCAGGGATACGGTATTGCCGGCTGCGTCTATGGCATCTGCAATATCTATGGCATCGCCTCCCATGGTGTTATCGGCATACCCGTATTCAAAAGGCGTGCTGGTGATATAGGACGGATTACTCATATCAATGTTCACAGAAGATAACAACGTACCTTTCAAAGTGTAAGAATCCGCTTCTATCCATTCCGGATAGTATGGCTGTTTGTGAAAGGCATTGGTAGCGATGACCCCGCTGTTTCCCTGGTTATCTTCCCACGGCACACTCTCTGATGCATCTCCCGGACGGAAGTAGGTTACTTCATAATTTCTAATAGTGCCTTCCATACCATGAGCACTTCCTTTAATCTCATACCAGGTATCGTCCGGCAGGCCATTACCGTTTTCATCCTGCATCACCCATACAACCCCGGGTTCGGCAAAATTGGGCATGGCATTGCCGTATATCATAATATCCCCGGTATCTTCTTTGTTGATAACGGTATGATCGAAACCGAGAACAATAGTACCTCCCCAGCCTCCCAGGCTTACCAGTCCTTTTTTACCTACAATTCCTTCCGCACTTTCCATATTTCCCGGATTTTTATTGATAAACTGCCCGGGCGCAGGCAAAAATTCAAACAATTCGGTTACATAAGAGCTGCCGTTCTCCGTTATGGGCCGCAGGCGTATAGCTACTTCAATACGGAATTCTTTCTCAAAATCCCCGGCACTGTTAAACGCTTTATAACGCAATGTGTACTCCCCGGTTTCTTCGGGAATAAATTCTAATTCCCCGGTAGTGGACACCACCAGGTCGTTAAGGCTCCATTCTTCTTCGTATTCGGATTCGTTGGCGTTACCTGCAGCAAGGGTCAGGGTATCTCCGACACGCAGAAAGAATTCGGTTTCTTCCGTAGTAAATCCTACTTCCGGTACTTTTTCGCTTTCTTCCGGGGGAGTTTCTTCTTCCGCAGGCACTTCTTCCGTAGGTTCTTCGGGTACAATGATATCATCGTCGTCAGAACAGGATAAAAAACACAGGGATAATGCCAGGCTGCACAAAACAGCCGGGACACTTCGGTTCATTCTTTTTAAGGTGTGCATAGGTATGATCATTTAGTTTAGTTACATTGTTATTTAGCGGTTTTAAAAGCAAAATGCGCAGGGATATCGCCTGTTTTCACGGACCATTTAAAAGTTCCGTCCGGGTTAAAACAGTACAGCGTTCCGGGGGTTACGTAATCCCCTGCATCAGTGAGCAGTATTTCCCCGGTATCGGGGCGAATGGCAATGCCGTAGGGAGTTTCTATCTCTTCTATGGTACCGTCCGTTATAAAAGAGCCTTCCAGTATTTCCTCGGTATGGACATCTATCTTGTTATAGGATATTGTATTGGTCCCGGTGATATAGCTGAACTCCGTACTGTAGACATAGGCAATACCGTTGTGGATGGCGAGATCGCTGGCAGCGAGATCGAAGTGGTGTTTTACAGAATCTTTTTCCGTATCCACCACAAACAACCGGGAAGGTATATCAAAATAATCTCCGCGGGAGGAGACGTACAGGTCTCCTTCATCGTCGATCTTTACCCGGTGCAGGTTTTCCGCCACTTCTATCCGTTTTATTTCCGTAAAAGAAGTTATGTCGATAACCGAGAGGGTGGTTTCGTAATCGGGCGGACTGTAACCGCCGGAATTGGCTACGTATATCTTTCCTTCATGTGCCACCAGTTCTTCCGGTTGCCGGCCTACTTCCACAGTCCTGGTAATACTCAGGTTCGTGGTATCTATCTCGGCCACGATACCATTCGGTGCGTTCGGGTCTCCTATGGTACCCAGATAAGTACTGAGGTAAGCCTTGCCTTCATAAAAAGTGATATACCGGCAATTGTTCACTTCTATTTGTTTCAGCCTTTTGCCGGTTTCTACATCAAGTACCTCCACTTTATTGGAGGCATTGACCACTACATATAGCTTGGAACCATAGATCCCGATGTCATTCCCTACGTCTCCGAGGCCTCCCACCATATCGGGATTGGAACGGGAAAATATATTCCGTCTATACGTTCCTGCGGAAGAATCAAAATAATCCAGTGAAGCTTTATTCTGGAACATATTTCCCTCATTCAGAAGAAAAAAGCCTTCGACTCTTAATTCCATATCAGGCTCTTCAGGTTCCCCGGGTTCTTCAGGCTCTCCTGGTTCTACGGGAACTTCCGGGACCTGATCGTCTTCTGTAAAATCAGTTATATCATCATTACGGCAGGAACCGAGCAGTATTATCGAAAGGCATAGCAAGTATACCGCAAAGCATGATGTTTGTTTTTTCTGTTCTGTCACAATGTATAATTTAAAGTGAAACGATAGGAACGCCCCGGCATGGGAAAGTTCTTTATAACGTCGTAGTATTGGTTAAAAAGGTTATTGACTTCGGCTCCGAGCAGTAGTTCGTCACCAAAAAGTGCTATCCTGTACCGCAGGGCGAGGTCATGCGTATACCACGGCTGCAGGTAGTTGGAAGGGATATTCGCTTTCTGACTGTACCGTTCTCCCGTGTAAATAAAGCTGTAATTCAGTTCCGCACGCTTATAGTCTGTGCCCAGGTTTATACTGCCGCTGTGCTTTGGCATATACGGAATCTGGTCCCCGTAACTCGACCCTCCGGGAGTAACATCCGATGCCTGTTGCCAGGTGTAATTAAATTGTGCGGAATACCCCAGGCCGAAACCTGTTCTTCCGGAAGTTCCGGCACTTATTTCCAGCCCTGTAGTCTCCACTTTTCCGAGATTGAGCATGGTCCACCGGAAAAGGTTTGCTCCGGGGACCGCAACAATTTTATCGGTTATCCACACTTTGTAGACATCCGCCTGAAACTCCAGAAAATGCCTGCCAAAAATATGTTGATATGAAAAACCACCGTTTACCTGGCTGGAATACTCGGGTTGTAACAGTGTATTGCCAATGAATGTGTAATACAGATCATTGAACGTGGGCATACGGAAAATGCGTTTGTAAAATCCCCGGAGTCGAAAATCCTTTGTTTCCAGGGGTTGCCAGTTTACCGTCACCGTCGGGGTAAATTCCTGTTTGTCTTCCGCTCCTTCGTAATATCTGACGGATTCGCGAACGGTGGTACTCAGAATCCCTGCCTGTACCCGAAGCCGTTGCCAGTCAAAATCCGTGGTCAGCGCCGCCAGGAATGTATTGCGTTCGGGATATGCAAAGCGATAGAGATTGGCATCAAGTGTATTGTTTTCATAATCGGTAGCAAGGGAGATTTTCCAGAAGTCATAAATACGGAAATTGTTTGCCAGGGAGAGATAGTAGGTTTTCTGGTCGTAGCGGTTATCCAGGAAACCGGAGGTGGTCACGATTTCCGGATCGCGGTAGCGGGTGTGGTCTTTGGCATATTTTCCTCTTACTACAAGGAAATAGCGATCTCCTACCTGTTGCCGGAACTCTCCCTGGATAAAGTTGTTTTCATCCCATAACCGTTGCGGACGGCGGAAACGATTGGCTACTACGGCACCGGGCAATCCCCGTTCCGAATCATAGTGGTAATACTTTACATTCCACTTACTTCCGAAGCCCGTGGCTCCGTAAACTGACGTTTCCAGCCGGTACGACCGGATGTCGGCATTGTGCCTGGTGGCTGTAGTATCATAGCTTCCGTTGGTATAGCGAAATTTATAACGGCCGTGCGCGTATATATAACCGGTGCTAATACGGGCCGCGAGGTGTTCGTTTATTTTGTAATCGGCATTTAAGGAGGGGTTTACCAACCCGAAAGAACCTGTTTTTATTCCCGCTTTGAGATGAACCCGTTTTCCGGTAGTAAATTCGGGCGACCTGGTCCGGAGATAAATGGTACTTGCAGATGCATAGGCTTTGGCGGATTGCCCGGCATCGGAACGTTGCCCGTTGTAGAGGGCAATCTCTTCCATATTTTCCAGGGAAAACCTCCCGAGGTCAACCTGCCCGTTTTGTGCATTCCCCAGGCGGATACCGTCGTAAAAAACCCCGGTATGTTCCGTTCCCATACTGCGGACGTTGATGGTTTTTAGTCCTCCTACTCCACCGTAATCCTTGATCTGTACGCCGCTGAAATACCTGACAGCCTCTGCCACGGACAGGCTGTTCAGTTTTTGTAATTCTTCACCGGAAAGTATTTGTACGGGAACTGCGGAAGTGTGCTGCCGTTGTTTGCGGTCCTTTACAAGGACCACCTCTTCCAGTTGCCGGTAGCGGACACTATCTTTCTCCTGGGCACAGACCAGCGGTGCTACCAGTAGCAAGAGGATTACAATAAATAGACTCTGTTTTTTGTAAGTTGACATCTCCCGTATCCTTTTTTCGGATCACGGCATCAGGGAGATGTTTTTCGCATGGTATATGCGAAAAACGAAGAAGAAAGCATACAAAATACCCTCTATTCCGGCTTCAATCCCCGAAAGCCATGAATAAACAATCCATCGGCAGGTATTCTGACTTGCTCCCTACACCCGGCCTTCCCATCCCGATAACTCGGGACAGTGACCATAAAAACGGGCTTCGGTTTATGAGCTTACAGCTGCGGGACAGTTCCGGATTTTCACCGGATTCCCTTTTAATACCGATGCAAAAAACACCGGTAACCGATTTGCGGCAAAGATACTTTTATTTCTTTAATAGCGAAGAAGAATGATCTGCATTGTTAAATCACTACAAACACATGTAATTCAACTTGATAAATATCACGCAGGCATACCGGCACATAACAATAAAAAACCGCCATATCACTTTTACCGGAGAAGGGAAAAATGGTATGGCGGTAAGTAATCTGCCCGGTACTATGCTTCCTGCTTTTGTTCAAAGACCATATAACTTTTTATTTCCTTTACTTTTCCGTCCTGCAGTTCGTAAACATCACAGAAAAAACTTTTTTTAAGCGATCCGTCTTCTCCTTTGGAAGTAACGGTTCCGGTACCCGCCACCTTATTTCCTTCTTCAATGAAATCACCGACGGTACCGGACACCATTTCAGGGATATTGGCAAAAAACTCCCGTAAGGCATCTTTTCCCGGGGCCAGGTCAAAAAACCCGGGCCATCCCATTTTTATATCTTCTGTCATATAAGACAAGGCTTTTTCCGTGTCGCTGTCCAGGAATGCCTGTATAACCTGTTGTACTACTTCTTTGTTTTTCATGATATACTGATTTTAAAAGCGTTATGTTTCATTCCAGAAACTGTTTTGATTTTATCCTTCGGATCTTTATCTATCCTGTAACCGTAATGTAAAATTGCGGATTCCTTTTCACCCGGAAAGGGTGATATAGGGACATTAAGGGGGGTGTTTTGTGACAATTACGGGAAAAACCACTGAAAATGAATATCTTCCACGAGAAGACCTTCCGAATACCGGATCAGATGGGAATAAAACAGGGGAAATGAAGAATACGAAAGTTGTACAGAAAACTACGATCTACTCATAGCGTTATACAAGCGGTACATTTTCAGGATATAAGATATGATAATAATACTTCCGGTAAGGAAAAGAAGTGTTTTCAGCATGATGCTTCTTCCTTCCGGGGCGAACTTTTTGTGCCAGAAGGCTACGGCAAAAAGAATAAGGAGAGGTACGGTAGCCGGATATAGTTCCACACTTTTTTGTAAATCTCCCTGCAGAAGGGCCATAAACGAACGCTGAAAACCGCACCCGGGACAATCTATACCCGTCAGCCATTTCAACGGGCAGGGAATCAGATGATGTTGCAGCCAATGCCAGAAACTTCCGTGCATATATATCTTATTTTACTATAAACCCGGATACCTTGCGGTTCCGGGTTCACAATATATTGCTTTTTAAGGAAATACTAAACTACGTGAGTATTGGCTTCCGCCGCCGAAGGTCCTTCGTATTTTGCATCTCCGAAACCCAGCATCGGATAAAAAACAAAGGGCAATAATACAAGTCCGATTGTAAATCCTTCGCTCTTACCGAAACTTTTGCTAAGCAGGTTGGTTAGCCAGATATTAGCCACTATGTTTACACATGGTACAAACAACAATGCTATCCACCACATCGGTTTTCCCACAATCTCTACAAGTATAACAATATTATAAATAGGTACAATTGCAGCCCAGCCCGGTTTTCCGGCTTTTTCGAATGTTTTCCACATTCCGGCAATGGTGAGGACTATTAAGGCTAGATAAAACAATATGGCCAAGAGACCTATCCCTGCTCCGATTTGATCGTTTGTGTTCATTTAAATTCTTGTTTATTGGTTTTGTAAATTAATAACTACTATTTGTAGTTCTGTGTGGCAAAAGTAGTAAAAACAGGCTGTCCGATACTATCCCCGAAAACCGGGATTTTAAAGAAAAAATCCGTATGGAAACCATTACCTGGCCAGCCCGGAAAAGAAAAAACAGTTTGAAAAATTCGCAGAAAGACATAAATTTCAGAGTTTGTTTAAACTGATTTCATCCTGATAAATATCGGGAGGTTGAAAAATGATCTTTTTGCCCCAAATTTTGCCTTTTTATTACTCCGTAGCTCTGCTATGCAGCGCAAAAAACCCAAAATTTGGAACAAAAATCTCTATTTCCTGCCCGCCGGCCAGGCAGGTTCGCTTCAATCAAAAAAGTTTAAACGAGTTCATTGCTAAAATTGCTTACGACAAACATTTCCGGAACGGATATTATTCATTTTTTGAGTGCGGCCTTCCTTTAAAGATACTCTGATTCCTGTTGTAAATCTATGTCTGAGATGATGTTGTTTCCTTCAAAATCTTCAGACATAAAAAGGCAAGTATTAACGATAAGATCATAGATATGCCGGCAGCCCAATGCATGCCGCTTGTAAATGCCTCTTTTGCCAGGGCGATAAGGTCTGCCGAATCTGTTGGTAATTGATTGGCACGAACAATAAGACTTCCCAGGGAATCAGTCACGTTCCATTCGTCTTGAAAAGCGGACCCGGACATTTTGTTTTTATACACCAGTGCGCCCACACTTCCCAAAATAGCAATACCCAATGCTCCTCCCAGTTCCGAGCTTGTTTCCGACATTGATGAGGCCAGACCGGCTTGTTCCGGCGGAGCACTTCCCACAATGGCATCGGTCACCAATGTAAAGACCAGCGCAATTCCAACGGAAAAAATGGCAAAACCGCTTACGATAAAAAACAGGTCAAAGTTTTTACCGAGAAAAAGCAGTAATCCAAAACCCAGGGCCGCCAGTACAAACCCCGAAGCCATGATAAACACGGGCCTGAATTTAGTGGTCAGATATTGGGTGGAGAGTGAGCCGATGACAAAACCGATTCCGGATGAAATGCCCCATAGACCCGCTTCGAATGCAGAAAAGTCCATGACCAGCTGAAAATACTGGGCAATGAACAAAAACATTCCGAAAAGCATAAACGCGGCCGATAATTGCAGGGTCAGTGAAACGGAAAATTTCCGGTTGCGGAATAGCTTAAGGTCAATAAGTGGCTTATCCAATCTCTGTTGCCGCTTTATGAACAGCCTGCCGATCAGTATACCCAGAAGTATAAAGAAAACCGGCAGAAAATCAAAGCCTTCTTTTACAGCGGTCTTGATGCCAAATACTACTGATATAATTGCGGCCAATGACATCAAAGCACTGATAAAATCCATTTTTCCGGCATCAGGATCTTTGAACTCGGGAAGCAGAAAAGGCCCCAGGATCAATAACAATATCATAATGGGAATGGCCACCAGAAAGACCGCCCCCCACCAGTAATATTCCAGTATAATCCCACCGATTACCGGACCTATGGCACCTCCTATGGAAAAACTGGTGATCCATATTCCGATAGCCAGGGTTCGCTGTTTCGGGTCTTCAAACATGTTTCTTATAAGGGACAGGGTAGATGGAGCCAGAGTAGCTCCGGCCACTCCCAAAACAGCTCTTGATGCGATCAGGGAATTGGCGCTGTTTGAAAAGGCGGCCAGCACAGAAGCCAGGCCAAAGACAACAGCACCGATCAACAGCAGTTTTTTTCTGCCAATCCTGTCACCCAACGCTCCCAGCGGGATCATCAACCCCGCGATGACAAAGCCATAAATATCTACAATCCATAATAACTGTGTACTTGTGGGTTGCAGATCCTCGCTTAACTGGGGTACTGCCAGGTTAAGGATAGTGAGATCCATGGAGTAAAGCATACATGGCAGGGCAATAATAGCAAGTCCGATCCACTCCTTTGTTCCTGCTCTTTTTATGGTAAGCTCTTTTCGTATCATTGCGTTCTATTTTCCTTCCACGTATTTTTTAAAACGATTTAAGACCGATTGACAAAAGTCCTGCTGTACGTCCGCAGGAGTGCCGTCTTCAGGTTCAAAATATTCCGTAATGGCTGTTTTCCCCTCCTCAAAACTGAACTCGGTAATTGTTTTTCTACCATCTTCCTGAGTATTTTCAATAACCTTTAAGGGCTTTACCTTGTCATATTTTCCTTTATGGTCAAAGCCTTCACTTCCGTCTTTCTTTTCCATTCTGAAGTTAAAGCTTCCGCCGTTTTTCACTTCATTTTCCACTTTCGGACAATGCCAGTCTTCAAAAGGAATATTCCAACACATAATATCTTCAGGTGTTGTCCAGTGCTCCCAAACCCTTTCAAGGCCTTCATTAATGATGACTTTAGCTGTTAAGAATTTATTTTCCATTTTCCTCTTTTTAATCAGAAACTGTTTGAGTTTTAGCTTTCGGATAGGTTTAAAAATAATTCAGCCTTTCAAGGATTGATTTCAGTCCTTCCTGCGTCCCCATCCGGATTACTGCTTCCAAATCTTTACGCGAATCATAAATTACTCATGGTTAGTATTTGGTTCTATAACAAAGTTCAACGATCTGTTTTACATATAAGGCGTGCAAAAAAGACTTTTTAGAGGGGTAAATGCGACATACTTCCTCCTTATCGCCAAAACACACATACATAGCAGATATTTATCAAAATAGAACGAACCCGACAACGGAGTGCCATTTGGCTAGGGTTTTTAATACATCCGCATCTCAGAGACTGCTTAAATACAACTCCAGGAATTTGGTCCTGTATTTTGGCTGGTGTCCCGGTAAATTTCCGGGCCTTGCCCTGTCTGTAGAGGGCTGGAAAAAGTATTTCCCTATACCGTAGATATTAAAAAAAGAAGTCACAGTGCCCCCCTGGCCAGGGAGATTAACCGGTAAGATGCGAATGGTTTCTCAGAAAATAAGGCTCATCACCGTTCCCTCCTTTTCCACGCTACGTATCTGTATCCTCCCCTCGTGCAGGAGCATGATCTGCTTACACAGGCTCAACCCTATCCCGCTGCCTTTCTTTTTGGTGCTGAAGAACGGAACAAATACATTATCGATCACCTCATCGGGTATGCCTTTTCCGTTATCGGTTACCTGGATCACTACATTGCCGTTCAGGTGGCGGTCGGCAGAAATTATAATCCGGGCATCATCCTTTCCTTCACATGCGTCTACCGAATTCAAAATCAGGTTAATGAGCACCTGCTCTATCAGGTAGGTATCTATACGTACTTCCAGGTCGTGGGGTTCTGTCCTGTAATCGACTTTTATTTTTTTTGCCTGCAGGGAGGGCGACATCAGTTTGTCTATATTGCGGAAGAATTCGTATAACAGGACCCGGGTTTTGTTAAGACTGGTCACTTTGTTCAGGCTCCGGTAGGTTTTGGCAAACTTCATCAGCCCTTCACTTCGTTTTTTTATGCTTTCTATTCCCATCCGCATATCTTCCATTTCCAGCGGATATTCATCCGGATGGTCTATAGCCATTTGCATATTGGATTTCAGGGTTTCGGCCAGGGACGATATGGGGGCTATGGAATTCATGATTTCGTGCGTCATAACGCTGAGCAGTTTTTTCCAGGCTTCGGACTCATTCTGGTTGAGCGTATCTTCGATGTTCTGAAGGACAACCAGTTTAAAGGTATTTTCTCCCACATGAAAAACGGCATTGGATACCAGCATCTTGTTTTTCTGATGGCCTGCATCTACGGTCACGGATGTTTCCCTGGAATGGTCTTTTTCGAATATATCCCGGAACAGGGCGGGTTTCCTGCTGGATATGAAGCGGACATTTTTTACGGAGGGGATGTCCAGGTGTTTTCGCAAAGATTCGTTATCCCACAATACTTTTCCGGTTTCCTGGTCATAGGCCATGATGCCCACATCTACCATTTCCAGTATTTTTTGCAGGTAGAGGTATTGCCGTTCCTTTTCGCTGTTCATTTCCTTTACGGTGCGGTTTACTTCGTTAAAGCCCGTATGCAGGGTGCGGATATCCCCGGTACCGTTCTTCTCCGGGTACCAGCGGGAAAAGTCCCTGTATTTTACGGCTTCAAAAAAATCGTCTATCGCATTAAACCGCTTTACACAAAATGTGTAGAGGTAATTGCAGGACCAGGCACTTAACAAGCAGGCCGGAATAATATAATACACATTGCCTTTGCTTATGGCAAAAGCGAGCATAACGAGAAAAGCAAGCAGGATGCTTATTCGTAACAGGAGGGCCTTTTTATAGGATCTAAAGGTCATATTTGCGCAATCTACGGTACAGGGCAGCCCTGGTGATACCGAGTTCTTTGGCAGATTTGGAAATATTGCCGTTGTTTTTCTCCACCACTTTAAGAATGGTATTCTTTTCAATGGTTTCCAGCTTCAGATCGCGGGGGCTTTCCGGTTGCTGGTACTTTTCTATGGGGGAGAACACCAGATCATCTGCAAACAGGGTTTCACCTTCGGCCATAATCACCGCGCGTTCCAGGGCGTACTGTAGTTCCCGTACATTTCCCGGAAAAGAGTAGTCTTTTAGTTTTTCTACAAAACTTTTGTCCAGTAAAAACGGTTCTTTCATATATTTTTCGGCATAAAGCTGTACGAAATAATCGGCCAGTACCCGGATATCTTTTCCGCGTTCCCGCAACGGCGGAACGGTTATTTCCACGGTATTTATCCGGTAAATAAGGTCTTTGCGAAACCTGTTCTCATCGGCCAGTTCCGAAAGTTCCGTATTGGTGGCACAGATAAGCCGGATATCTACCGGGACGGTCTCATTGGAGCCCAAAGGGGTAATATACCTGTTTTGCAATACGGTAAGCAAACGTGCCTGTTGCTGCAGGCTGATATTTCCTATTTCATCGAGAAAAAGTGTTCCCCCGGAAGCCGCTTCAAACCTACCCTTACGATCTTCCCGCGCATCGGTAAATGCGCCTTTTTTATAACCGAACAATTCGCTTTCGAAAAGTGAAGGAGTAAGCGCTCCGAGATCCACTTTAACGAAAGGCTTGTCCTTTCGCAGGGAATTGTCGTGCAGTGCCCTTGCAATAAGGTCTTTCCCGGTCCCGTTCTCTCCCAGTATCAGCACATTGGCATCGGTGGGCGCTACTTTTTGTAGTTTCAGGAAAACATCGCGCATCACATCGCTTTCCCCCAGTATCCTGTCGCCCTCCAAATTCACGGGCTTTACCGGGTTTTTACGGGATTTCTTTTTATCGAGAAGGTCCTGGACGGACTGCAATATCTTTTCATTTTTCCAGGGTTTTACCAGGAAATCGGAAGCTCCTTCTTTTAGGGAACGTATGGCCAGGTCAATATCTCCATAAGCCGTAATAAGAATGACGTCTACCTTCTCATCTGCCTCCCGGATCTTACGAAGCCAGAACAAGCCTTCATTACCGGTATTGACCAGCCCGTTGAAGTTCATGTCCAGTATAATGACATCGAAACTGGATTTACTGAGAATGGACAGGATATGATCGGGCTTCTTCTCCGTCACCACTTCCTTTACCTTCGATTTGAACAATAACCGCATGGCAGTCAATACATCGGTATCGTCATCTATGATTAATATTCGGGCGTCTTTTAGCTGCATTGTTTATTGGTTACAGGTTGCAAGTTACAGGTTACAAGTTGCAGGTTGCAAGTTACAGGTTACAAGTTGCAGGTTGCAAGTTTCAGTTACAAGTTGCAGGTTGCAGGTTGCAGTTTGTAATTTAATCGTAATTATATTTAGAGCCTTTTCTGTTTGATTTTTGTAAATAGGTCATAAAATACTTTATTTTTTTGCTGGTTAAAACTAACTTATCGTACGTTCTTTCAAAAGTTTCTGAATTAATATGATTTCTGTCCAGACATCTATATAATTGAGAACGTAGCTCTCCACAGGAAGCTTTTGAAATACTGAGAAAATGAATAAATTCTTTATTTCCATCACGTTCATACCCTTCTGCTATATTGTCCATTATGGATCCTGAAGAGCCATTCATCTGCTCTCTTAATTTATAATCGTTTTTAAGTGGTGTTGACTCTATAAGGTTCCAAATATCTTTACAGATTTCCCTGGCAAGCTGCCATACCTCTAAATCTTCAAACCTTTTAATACCGGCCATTATATTCTGTATTTGATCAAACCAACCTGCAACCTGAAACTTGTAACCTGCAACTCATCTCTACAATATTACAATATAATCCCCTTTAATGAAAAAAGTACCAATCCTAATTTCCCGGAGCACAAAAGTGTATTGCCAGCGAACATAAAGTGTATCGAAACCGAACACCTTTTCTATTGAAAAAAGAATCAATAAACTATAAAACAGCATTTTATATTTTTGGCACGATAATGCTATAGTGGTAAATCAAATTGCACTTTATGGACATTCCGATTGAAAAGAAACGTTTTACCACTTCCCGTATTATTATGCTGGCTGGGGGTGTTTTACTCTTATCCCTTATTATCTTTACGATCATCTCCTCCACGGGAGGGTCCAAACTCAATGTGGATACGGAACGTATTACCATAAGTGAAGTAAAAAGCGGGGTTTTCCAGGAAAACATTCCGGTTAACGGTATCGTACTACCTATTACCACTATTTACCTGGATGCCGTGGAAGGCGGACGGGTAGAAGAAAAATTTGTGGAAGACGGGACCGTGATGAAAGCAGGCGATCCTATCCTGCGCTTGTCCAACACCGACCTGGAACTCAGCCTGGTAAACCAGGAAACGTCAGTATACAACCTACTCACCCAGATGCAGATACAACAAAATGCCGCGAGACAGAACACTATAAACCGGCTTAATCAATTAACAGATGTGGAAAACAACCTTGTCGAAGCCAGAAGGGTTTACGAACTGAATAAAAGACTCTTCGACGAAAAAGCTCTTGGTAAACAGGAGTTACTGGAATCCGAAAACAATTATAACTACCAGAAAGAACGAATGAAACTGGCCAGAGAAGTCGTTAAACAGGATTCCATGGCTTCCAGGCAGGAACTGGACCAGGCGGAAAGCTCGTATAACAGGACCCGTAACGCCCTCGACCTGATGCGCAAAAAAGTGGGGGACCTGGTGGTAAGAGCACCTGTGGACGGACAGTTAACCTCCCTCGACGCGGAAATAGGGCAATCCAAAATCAAGGGTGAACGATTGGGACAAATAGATGTGCTCAGCGGTTTTAAGGTACGTGCCGACATTGATGAACACTATATTTCGAGAATATACAACGGGCAGTTCGGTTCTTTTACCTTTAAAAATGAAACCTACACCCTGGTCATCAGAAAAGTATATACACAGGTTACCAATGGCCGTTTCCAGGTAGACATGCATTTCGAAGGAGAAATACCGGAAGGTATACGCCGCGGACAAACACTGCAGATCCGCCTGGCCCTCAGCCAGGAAAAAGAAGCGCTGCTCCTGGCCAAAGGCGGATTTTTTCAGAAAACCGGCGGCAACTGGGTATTTAAGGTCAGTGAAGACGGCAAGAGCGCCTACAAACAGGAAATACGCCTCGGCAGCCAGAACACCGAATATTACGAAGTTCTGGAAGGTTTAGAGCCCGGAGATAAGGTAGTTACCTCCGGATATGATAACTTTGGGGATATACAGGAATTGGTTTTGAATTGATGGGCTAAGCTTGAGGCACGAAGCTCGAAGTTCGAAGTCAGGAGTTCTACATCCAAAGTTTAATTTAAAGCTAACACCATGAAATTTAAGTTTGAAGATTTGATTATTTGGCAAAAAGGAATGGATCTGGGAGAAGAAATGAATGCACTTGCCATAAAATTTCCATTTGTCTTCTCAAATCAGAAGGGCAGCCGACTCCGTTGCTTTGAATATTTCGGAAGGCTCCATTTTACAATCAAAAGCCGAATACCAAAAGTTTTTAGGCTATTCCATACGTTCCATAGCGGAAGTCGTAACCTGTTTATACAAAGCTAAAAGGAGAAAATACATTTCAAATGAAAATTTTAATACTTTTTATAAAAATTGCTTCGACCTCATGAACATGACTGTCGCTTTCAGGAAGAAAATTAGATAAGCACGAAGTGCGAAGCATGAAGTATGAAGAAAAAGCCACTTCGTGCTCCGTGCTTCGAGCTTCCAACTTTAAAAAAACACATCCATGATAAAAATTACCGACTTAGAAAAGTTTTACCGCACGGAAGAGGTACAAACAGTTGCGCTTAACAAACTTTCCTTTGACGTAAAGGAAGGGGAATTTGTAGCGGTTATGGGTCCTTCCGGTTGCGGAAAGTCGACCCTGTTGAACATCCTGGGGTTGCTCGATGACCCGGACGGGGGCAGTTTTATCTTCAACGGCATCGAAGTCGCCGGTTTTAACGAACGCAAACGGGCCAACCTTCGCAAACACAACATCGGTTTCGTATTCCAGAGCTTTAACCTCATCGACGAACTTACCGTATTTGAAAATGTGGAATTACCGCTTATTTATACCGGAGTAAAAGCCGCAGACCGTAAAGAAAGGGTACACGAAGTCCTCGAAAAAATGCAGATCATGCACCGGAAAAATCACTTCCCGCAACAGCTTTCCGGCGGACAGCAGCAAAGGGTGGCCGTAGCCAGGGCTGTGGTGAACAGTCCCAAACTTATCCTGGCGGATGAGCCCACGGGAAACCTGGACAGCAGCAACGGTAACGAGGTAATGGACCTCCTTACGGAACTGAATCAGCAGGGAACTACCATTATTATGGTAACGCACAGCGAACACGATGCCAAGTTCAGCCACCGGATCATCAGGATGCTGGACGGACAGAAAGTAGCGGAGAATATCCTGGTGTAAAATAAAACGACCAACCAAAACATCATGCTAAAGTATAATCTCAAAATCGCCTGGCGAAACCTGAAGAAAGACAGGTTCTATTCCCTGATTAACATTGTGGGATTGGCTATAGCATCGGCTGCTTTTCTGTTGATCATCAATTTCGTGAAGTTTGAGTATAGTTATGAAGACTTCCATGAACATGCAGATCGTATTTACCGGGTTACCTCTGAGGAGTATCAAGGCTCACAGCTTATAACTACAGACTGTGAAACCGTACCTCCCCTGGCCCCGGCATTAAAAGAGAAAATACCCGAGGTGTTGGATTATGTCCGGGTAGAACTGATGGAGGACGACAATGAAATAGAATATAACAACCAGATTTACCGGATCGATAAGATCTATGCTGCAGACCCCTCTATATTCGACATTTTTCACCATGAATTTATCCAGGGCGACCCTTCCACCGCATTAGACGCTCCCATGAAAGCAGTGGTGACTGAATCCCTGGCCAAACGTTTATTTGGTAATGAACCTGCAAAAGGGAAAACCGTAAAAAACGGGGAGCATTTATTCACCGTTACCGGGGTTATTAAGGATTCTCCACCTAACACCCACCTGAAGATCGAGATGCTGCTTTCTTTTTCTTCTTATACCAATATGGGATGGGATCTAAATTCATGGGAAGCCGCTAACAATTACACATATGTATTGATGGCCCCAAACCCCGACCTGGAAGTATTTAACAGAAAGCTGCTCCATTTTTCCAGGGAAAAACAAAAGGACCCCGATCCGGATAATATTGCAGTAGCAGAACCGATCAAGGATATACACCTACACTCTCATAAAAGCTGGGAGCCTGAGGTCAACGGGAATATAAGAACGGTGCGTTTTCTGTTTATCACAGCTTTCCTCATCCTGTTAATAGGTTCGATCAACTATCTGAACCTGGCTACGGCACGTGCCTCCGAAAGAGCTGGCGAGGTGGGCATGCGGAAAGTATTGGGTTCCAACAGGAGATCATTGATAGGCCAGTTCCTCACCGAAACACTATTGATCAACCTGACAGCCATGGTATTGGCCTTACTCCTCATCTGGGGGGTACTCCCCTTCTATTTCCGGTTGATCGGCAGACCTGTTGAAGTCGATTTTTTCACGACGTCCATGTTCTGGATCACCTGTGCCGGACTATTTCTCTTTAACTGCCTGCTGTCCGGGCTTTATCCTGCGTTTAATCTTTCTTCCGCCAGGCCTGCTTCTGTTGTTAAAAGATCATTCACAGGGTCCAGGGAAGGCAATCTGTTTAGAAAAGTCCTCGTGGTCGGGCAGTTCGCCATAGCACTGATCGTACTGTCGGCCGCATTTATTGTGTTCCAGCAACTTTCCTATATGCAGAACCAGGATCTGGGGATAAACACATCAGAAACACTGGTGATCAGGGCACCGAAATTTGGAACCGATTCCTTGCGCCTGGCCCAGAGCCGGGCCTTTAAAAACGAACTATTACAATTTACTGATGTGGAAAAAGTGTCGGTTTCCGGCTCACTTCCGGGGATCAGCCTTCATGAACTGAGCTCCACCGGCATAACACAACACAACTCCGAAAAGGGCAAGGGTTACACTTATTATCTCTATAGTATCGATGCCGATTTTATTCCCATGATGGAGATCGAACTGGCCGCCGGAAGAAACTTCAGGCCGGGATCTGTAAGCCTGAACGAACTGATCATCAATGAAGAAGCTTCCAGGCTATTAGGGTTTGAAAGCCCTGAAAAAGCAGTGAACCAAAAAGTAAGTGTCTGGTTTTCCAAACAGGCGGAGATCATAGGTGTGATTAAAGACTATCATCAACAGTCTTTAAAAGAAGCCGTACTCCCCATGGTACACTGGCATAGTAACAGGGCAAGTTTTTACGCCGTGAAGCTTCGCACAAAAGATATACAAAAAACAGTAGCCGGAATAGGATCGGCCTGGAAAGCACAGTTTCCCGGCCATCCTTTCGACTTTTATTTTTACGACCAGATGTTTAACGAGCAATACAAGGCCGACCAACGGTTCGGGAAGATCGTTTCGGTATTTTCTATCCTTACGCTGTTTATTACCTGCCTGGGACTACTCGGCTTAACGGCTTATACAGTGAGCAAACGTACCAAAGAGATCGGTATACGTAAAGTCCTCGGCGCTTCCGTAAGCCATATAGTTGCCTTACTGTCCAAAGATTTTATAAAACTGGTACTGATAGCCATTATCATTGCCTCTCCTATTGCCTGGTATGCAATGAACCGATGGCTCGAGAATTTTGCCTACCGGATAGAACTGCAATGGTGGATTTTTATCCCAACAGGGATCATCACCGTGATCGTTGCTTTGGCTACCGTAAGCGGCCAATCCATAAAAGCTGCCACCGCGAACCCCGTAAAAAGCCTGCGAACCGAATAAACCAAACCGTTATGATCAGAAACTATTTTAAAATAGCGTGGAGGAATCTTTGGAAAAATAAATTCTATTCCATGATCAACATTGCAGGGCTTGCCCTAGGGATGTTTTGCAGCCTTCTGATATGGTTTTGGGTAAAGGATGAGATGAGTTATGACCGCTTTTATCCCGGTTATGAAGATATTTATTTTGTCAGATGTAATTCTGACTTTAACGGAAAGATCGTTACCAGTGGCGTTACCCCTTCTCCTCTTGCTGAAGCATTGAAAAAAGATGTTCCCCAAGTCGCTTTTGTTACCAAACTTGCGTATAACAGGGACCTCCTGATCAATTTCGGGGAAAAGGCCGGCAAGGAAAACGGACTTTATGCTTCAGATGACTTC
Organism: Sinomicrobium endophyticum; assembly: GCF_052983315.1. Classification (NCBI taxonomy): domain Bacteria; kingdom Pseudomonadati; phylum Bacteroidota; class Flavobacteriia; order Flavobacteriales; family Flavobacteriaceae; genus Sinomicrobium; species Sinomicrobium endophyticum. The sequence continues at coordinate 6,813 of NZ_JBRKIS010000059.1, read as the reverse complement.
TTTGACGTATTCCGGCTTACGGCAATAGCGGGTAACCCGAAAGAAGCCCTCACCTCTCCGGACCACATTGTCATAACCCGTAATGTGGCCGAAAAATATTTCCGGGACATTTCCCCCCTTGGAAAAACAATACGGCTCAATAATCACAAGGACTATACCGTGGGGGCGGTTATCGAAAATATTCCCTCCAACTCTACGGTACAACTGGACTGGGTTATAAACTTTAAGGAAACGGAACAGGAATGGATGCAACTATGGGGGAATACGATGCTTCGCACTTATGTACGCCTGCATCCGGAAGCGACCCCGGAGAACGCCGAAACCAATATGAAAGGGATCTATCCGAAATATGCCGATATGGATGTTCTCCCGATCCTGCAACCGCTTAAAGACGTGCGATTGTATTCCGATTACAAAAACGGCAAACCCAGTGGCGGAGGGATCGAATACATACGTATATTTATGATCGTAGCCCTCTTTATCCTGGCTATTGCATGCATCAATTTTATGAATATGGCTACTGCCCGTTCTTCCCTGCGGGCCAAAGAGGTGGGAATACGAAAGGTCGTCGGAGCGGGCAGAAACTCCCTCTTCAAACAATTCATAAGTGAATCGATATTGACCAGTCTGCTGGGGCTGCTCCTGGCACTTGGTCTCGTAAAGCTTATGCTTCCAGCATTTAGCAGATTCCTACGCAGGCCGATAGAAATGGACATTACCGACCCAACCACTCTGATAAGTATTATTGCATTACTACTGATTACGGGATTCCTGTCCGGTAGTTATCCGGCCCTGTACCTCTCTGCCATATCCCCTATTCACAATTTAAAGAACAAACTGAAACCCGGATTTCTCAATGCTGCTTTTCTCAGAAAGTCATTGGTGGTGTTCCAGTTTACCCTATCTATTTTTCTGATTATCAACATGATCGTCATTAACGGACAGATGCAGTACATGCGTTCTGAGAACCTCGGGCTGGACAGGGAACGGGTCCTTTCTATACCACTGGAAGGAGAATTATACAACAAGATGGAACCCTTTAAACAGGAAGTATTACGATCTGCGGCAATAGAAAACGCTACGACCTCGGCTATGCTTCCCATTGATATCGGTTCGTCTTCCGGTGATCTTTCCTGGCCCGGAAAAGACCCGGACCTGCAAACCAATGTATCGGTGATGCATATAGGATATGATTTCATAAAAACTATGAATATAGAACTCGCCGCGGGAAGAGACTTCTCCAAAGATTTCCGGACCGATACCCTGGCCTACCTCATCAATGAATCAACGGCAGAATTGATGGGAATGGAAGACCCGGTAGGCAAACAGATCAGTTTCTGGAACGGAGAAGCTCCGGTAATAGGTATGATGAAAGATTTTCACATACAGTCATTACATATGCCCATAACTCCCCTGGTCCTTTGTCTGGATCCTCAGAACTCTTCCCAAATGCTGGTAAAGACCCGTGCCGGAAAAACTGCAGAAGCCATACAAGACCTTGAAAAACTGACCCGAAAATTCAATCCCAATTACCCTTTTGAATATCACTTTTTAGATACGGAATACGAAAAACTATACAGAACAGACACCATGATCAGTACATTAATCAGGTATTTCGGTATCCTGGCCATGGTGATCTCCGTTATGGGACTATTGGCCCTGGCGGCCTTTACTGCCGAACAGCGCACCAAAGAGATCGGTATCCGGAAAGTCCTCGGTGCTTCCGTAACCAATATTGTCACCTTATTGTCCGGAAACTTTACCAGGCTGGTACTTATTTCTATTGTAATCGCCTCACCGGTCGCCTGGTATACAATGCATCGATGGCTGAACAGCTTTGCCTATAGTATTGAATTGCAATGGTGGATGTTCATCCTGGCCGGATCTGTCGCAATACTCATAGCAGGGATAACGGTGAGCGCACAGTCCATAAAAGCCGCAACGGCCAACCCGGTAAAAAGCTTACGGAGCGAATGAAAGATTTTAGTTTAGTTAATTAGGTTTAAAAACCTGTTGGGTTATCCGGTTGCTCAGCACAACAACCGGTTAGCCTGACAACTAAGAAGAAATGAATTTTGGAGTTGAGGAGTTATTGAAAGAAGATGTTAAGTTCCGTGTACGGTTTTACCGCGGTACAGCTAATAGATTATAAAGTTGGGAAGTCCGGGGAGAACGAACTCCATAACTCCCAAACTAAAAAGCTAAAAAATGATCAAAAACTATTTCAAAATAGCGTGGAGAAGTATCCGTAAAAGGAAAAGCGTAGCACTGATCAATATCCTGGGACTGGCCCTGGGCTTTGGTTGTGTTATTCTTATCTTTCTCTTTATTAACTACCATCTGACTTTTGACGGCTTCCACAAAAATGCGGATAGGATCTACAGGATCGTAACCGAACAACACAGAGACAATATTGAATACGATCCAAGCGTCCCCCCGGGCCTGTCGAATGCTTTTAAAACCGATTATAATTATGCGGAAAAAGTTGCGAAAATAGTAAGTTGGGAAGAGCAACATATTACCTTAAATTCAGGCAAAGAGTCCCTTCGCCTTAAAGAAGATATCGCTTTTACGGAGCCTGATTTCTTTTATATTTTTAATTTCCCTCTTCTCAACAAGCAATTCTCGAATGAATTAGCCGAGCCCAATACGGCGATTTTAACCCAAAAAATGGCTCACAAGCTATTTGGTGATACCAACCCCATCAACCAAACCTTTGTTCTGGAAAACAAGGAAACTATCCGGGTTACGGGCGTGCTGAAAAACCTGCCAAATAATACTCTGATAACCCCTCAGATTTTTATTTCCTTTAAAACCCTTTCAAGTTACAATGATCTTCTTTCCGGGGAACTATGGGGTGGTATAATCGGTGGTCTACAATGTTTTACATTACTAAGGCCCAATCAAAACCCGCTGCAAATAGAGCGGAAAATGGAAGAATTGGTACTCAAACACCGCCCTAATTCTAAAAACGTACACCACTATAAATTGCAACCTTTCCAGGACATCCATTTCGATTCGCGCTATAGCGGCATAAATACCAGGTTGCTTTGGATATTGGCATGTATCGGTTTTTTCCTGCTTCTTATCGCTTGTATCAATTTTATAAATATCTCCACCGCCCAATCGGTTTACCGTTCCAAGGAAGTTGGCGTAAGGAAAGTTTTGGGAAGTTTTAAAAATCAACTTTTCCGGCAGTTTTTGGCCGAGACATTTCTTATTACACTTATCGCCCTGATGATCGGATTGGGTATAAGTGTGTTATTCCTTCCTTTTTTTAATAACACTTTTGATCTTCCCCTTTCGGCAGATGGACTTTTAAATTTCCGGTTTGCCGGTTTTATGTTGGTTCTTTTGGTAGGTGTTTCCTTGTTGGCAGGGAGTTATCCCGGAATCATTCTGGCCAGGATCGCTCCTGTATTGGCTTTAAAAAGAAAACTTACACAGCGGGATACCGGCGGTTCCGTAACCCGAAAAGTGCTGGTTACCGGCCAGTTTGTCATCTCTATGGTCATAATTATTGTAACTATAGTTATCGGAAAACAAATTAAATACGGGGTAAATGCCGATCTGGGTTATGATACCTCGGCTGTCGTTATGGTATCTCTTCCGGAAGATATAGAACCCATACAATTAAAAGCCCTGAAAAATAAGATTTCCCAATCCGCAAACATAAGGCAGGTCTCCGCCTGCATTTCGAGCCCGGGAGCGACAATCAGCGATTGGGGAACAAGTGTTACCTTTAATCATAACCCTGAAGATGAGAATTTTTCCATTCAGGCAAAAATGGGTGATGAGGATTACCTCAACACTTTTGATCTAAAACTTGTTGCAGGCCGAAATTTCTTTGAAAAAGATTCTGTGAGCGAAGTACTGGTCAATGAGGCCTTCGGCAGGAAACTGGGTTTGAACTCTCCTGAAGAGTTACTGGGAAGGCCAATAAATATAAGCCATGATTATATTCAAGGGCGAATCGTAGGCGTTGTGGCAGATTTTCACGACCGGGATTTTCACGAAACCATCAGCCCTGTATTTATAGCCCCGGATCCGCGGCAAGACTGGTATAACGAATTAGGGATCAAAATCAACCGGGCAAACACCAAAGAAGCTCTCCATCACATCGAACAGCAATGGTCATCCTATTTTCCCGACTTTATTTTTGAGCATAAGTTTTTAGACGATCGCGTAGCCGAAATGTATAAATCAGAACAACAGTTCCTGGCGCTGACCAAACTGTTTTCCCTCCTGGCTATCTTTATCGGCGGCCTGGGTATCTACGGACTCGTTTCCTTCTTTGTTGCCCAGAAAACCAAAGAAGTAGGCATCCGGAAAGTGTTAGGAGGCCGCGTTATTGATATTCTCGGATTGTTCTCCAAAGATTTTTTCAAATTGATTGCTATTGCAGGGCTTATCGCCTCCCCCATCGCCTGGTATTTTATGAACGATTGGTTACAGAACTATACCTACAGAACATCGATAAACTGGTGGGTCTTTGCCCTCCCTATAGGCTGTGTTCTGGTCTTAACGCTACTTATTGTCAGTTACAAGGGGTATAGGGCTGCGACCGCAAATCCGGTAAAAAGTTTGCGGAGCGAATAGTCCCCTCTGCCTTCGGCATCTCCCCCAAGGGGGAGAATAAGTAGAAATGGGAACAAAAACTTGAAAAACTATGATCAAGAATTATTTCAAAATAGCGTGGAGAAGTATCCGGAAGAGGAAAAGCGTAGCCCTGATCAATATCCTGGGGCTGGCCCTGGGTTTTGGCTGTGCTATTCTTATTTTTCTGTTTGTCCAGTTTCACCTGACTTTCGATAATTTTCACAAAAATGCAGACCGGATATACAGGCTCGTAACTGAACAGCACAAAGACAATATTGAATATACGGCAACTGTTCCCCGTGCACTGCCCAATGTTTTTAAGAACGATTACAATTATGCGGAGAAGGTAGCCAAGATAGTAAATTGGAGCGGGCGGTTAATTACCGTAAATTCGGGAGAATCCCCCCTGCGTTATAAACAGGATGTTGCTTTCGTCGAACCGGATTTTTTCCGGATATTCAATTACCCCCTTCTCGATAAGGATTTTTCGGATGAGCTGGCGGCTCCAAATACGGCTATTATCACCCGGGAAATGGCAAAAAAGCTGTTTGGCGATACCGATCCCATCAATCAAACCTTTGTGTGGGAAAATAAGGAAACGATCCGGGTTACAGGAATCTTACAAGATCTTCCAAAGAACACCATGGTAACTTCCCAGATCTTTATTTCCTTCAACACCCTTAAAACTGCATGGGTTTCCCGTGAAAACTGGACAGGATTAAGCACCAGTTTACAGTGTTTTACACGGTTAAGGCCCAATCAGGATCCCTTAAAAATAGAGGAGGAAATGAAGGAATGGCCCACTAAATACCACGCTGAACCCACGGGTACAGACTATTATAAACTACAGCCTTTCCAGGACATCCATTTCGATTCGCACTACAGTGGTGGCATCAATGTAAAACTGCTTTGGATCCTCGGGGCTATCGGCTTTTTCCTTATCCTTATTGCCTGTATTAACTTTATCAACATTTCCGCGGCCCAATCCGTCTACCGCTCGAAGGAAGTTGGCATAAGAAAGGTTTTGGGAAGTTTCAGGGACCAACTTTTCCGGCAGTTCCTGGCCGAAACATTTCTCATGACTTTTATTGCCCTGGTCATCGGGCTCGGGTTAAGTCTTCTCTTTCTACCACTCTTTAACAACACCTTCAACTTTTCCCTTTCGGCATCCGCCTTGTTAAATTTCCGGTTTGCCGCTTTTATCGCTATACTCCTGGTAGGCGTTGCTTTTCTGGCCGGAAGCTATCCTGGGATTATCCTGGCCAGGATCGCCCCTGTCCTCGCCCTGAAAAGAAAACTGACTCAGAAAGATACCGGTGGTTCGCTGACCCGAAAGATACTGGTCACCAGTCAGTTTGTTATTTCCATGGTTTTGATCATCGCTACGCTGGTCATCGGAAAACAAATTAAATACGCTACAAGTACTGATTTAGGTTACGATACTACCGCAATCGTTATGGTAAAACTTCCTGTAGATGATATAGGATCTTTTAAATTAATGTCCTTAAAAAACAAGATTGTCCGGTCTTCTAATATCAGACAGGTTTCTGTTTGCTTTACAAGCCCGGGAGCGCCTGTTAACAGTTTAGGTAAGAGCGTTTATTTTAATAACAACCCTGAAAAAGAAGACTTTCTGATTCAGTCAAAATTTGCGGATAAGGACTACTTAAATACTTTTGGCATTAATCTCATTGCGGGCAGGAATTTTATTCAAAAAGATTCTTTAGATGAAGTACTGGTCAATGAAACCTTCGGCAGAAAAGTAGGAATAAATTCCCCTGAAGAGTTAGTAGGCAAACCCATAAATATCGGTAATGATTACCATGCTCGCATCGTGGGGATAGTAGAAGATTTTCACGATCAGAACTTCGAGGATGCCATAAGCCCTGTATTTATCGCATACGATCCAGATCAATGGTATATGGAATTAGGAATCAAAATCAATCAGGCTAATACCCCAGAAACACTCCGGTATATCGAACAACAATGGAGACCTTATTTCCCCGATTTTATTTTCGAATACGCCTTCCTGGACGACCGCGTAGCCGAAATGTACAAATCAGAACAACAGTTCCTGGCGTTGACCAAACTGTTTTCCCTCCTGGCCATCTTTATCGGTGGCCTGGGTATCTACGGACTCGTTTCCTTCTTTGTTGCCCAGAAAACCAAAGAAGTAGGCATCCGGAAAGTGTTAGGAGGCCGCGTTATTGATAT